>NZ_JAMYNL010000021.1:0-91259 GCF_040319065.1 Mesorhizobium sp. M0968 | reverse complement strand
CTCGTCAGCTTCATGCATTACGATCTCGGTTATATCGACTTGGAACAGAGGACCTTGCAGACCATCGACAACCCGTTCGGCACGAAGTTGTCACCCATGTCTTAAGTACAATCTGTTACCCATGTCTCCGGGTTGGACAAAGACGGATATGGCGGAGGGAGTGGGATTCGAACCCACGGTGGGCTTGCACCCACGCCGGTTTTCAAGACCGGTGCCTTAAACCGCTCGGCCATCCCTCCAAGGTGATTTTTCAATCACTTAGGATATCGCGAGAGGAGCGGGTTCGAGCTGTCGGTACCGGATAGGCACCAGGACGTTCCCCGACCGGTTCGCGCTCCATTCCTGTAAAGCCGCATTCAGCGCCAAGTCAACCGTGGCGGCCGCACCTTTCGGCGCGATCCAGGGCGGTGAGCAGCGTCATGGCGAGCTGTGTTTGTGCTGAGTGTGGAAAATCGTTTTTAAAACCCGCACGGACTATTAATCGTTGAGCGCTGATATGTGGAGCGCATTAGGCACGTGTAAGTAAATCGTATTCTGGAGTTGATTTTGGCCGTACTTGGCGCTCTCCCGCCCGGTCTTCGCTGTAGACCAGTCCGCGAAACCGACTGGGAGGGAGTGGTTGATTGCCTGTGCAGGGGCTTTCCGGCGCGTAATCGGAGTTACTGGATACACGCTCTGACCCGCTTGTCGCAGCGGCCTGTGGTTGCCGAGTTCCCACAATATGGCTTCGCTTTGGAGCATGCCGGTCGGATCGTCGGCGTCGTGCTCACCCTTTATGCTCGCTATCACGGGTCGGAGAGCGAGGAAATTCGCTGCAATCTTTCAAGCTGGTCAGTCGATGCAGATTTCCGTCCCTATGGCGCCATGTTGGTTGCGGCGGTTCTCAAGCGGAAGGACGTGACCTACACGAACATTTCGCCTGCACAAGCGACATTGAAAGCCAACCGGGCGCTCGGCTTTCGGCTCTTCTCCAGCGGACAATTTACCTTCTTGCCGGCTTTAAGTTCGGCGCAGCGGTCATGTCGCGTGGTCGAAGTGCGTCCCGATCTCCCGGAATTGGCGATGCTGCCCGAGAGTGAGAGATACATACTGTCGGAACACGCCGCGCTGGGCTGCCTGTCGTTGATCTGCATTTGCGACGGAGCAGCGTTCCCCCTGGTGTTGATGCCGCGCCGAATGTTGCACGGTGTTATCCGATGCCACCAAGTCATCTATTGCCGCTCGCTTGCGGATTTGAGCCGCTGCGCCGGCGCGATGGGGCGCTTTCTCTTGCGAAGCGGAATCCTGGTTTGCTTTGTCGACGCCAAGGAGCCGATTCCAGGCTTGGTGGGATGGTACCGCCCCAACAAGGGGCTGAAATACTTCAAAGGTCCCAGACCACCCGCACCTGGAGATCTGACGTTCACCGAACTTGTGATCTTCGGTCCCTGAATCTGCGCTCGCAGATACGCCAAGCCAGGGGCAAAGTGCGCCACCAACGAGCGTTTCTGATCGATAAGCGATGATTTTCATGCCGATCAGCGAGGCGGTCCATGCCACAATCTCGCCCGGTTCCGACCACAATCGGTTAATACGGTGATAAACAATTCCTGCGCACAAAAAGGATTGGGGTAGGGCGTCGCCGGCGTTTCTGGAGTGGGTGCTTTGGCATCGCTGACGTTCATGCTGCGGTGCCTTCGTCGATGCTATAGGGGACAATCAAAATATGCAGACCACGGCGCGCCCGCGTCTTCGTCGCGCTTCCGCTTTCGCGCTGTTGGCCTTGTCGGCAGCCTTTCTTGCAGCATGTGCCGGGCCGCAGCAAAAGGCGATGGTCAACAAGAAACCTCGCTCCAAGGAATATTTTTCCGAAGCCGAATACGGCGTGAAAGCCAGCCCGCGCGTCATGTTCAAGACGTCTCGCGGACGCGACCAGCTCGGCAAGCCCTATCAGGTGCGCGGCAAGTGGTATTATCCGAAGGAAGACAAACGTTACGCCAAGGTTGGCCTCGCATCCTGGTACGGTGAGGCTTTCCACGGCCGGTTGACCGCCAACGGCGAAGTCTACGACATGGCAGATCTGACGGCGGCGCATCCGACCATGCCGCTGCCGAGCTATGCGCGGGTCACCAACATGAAGACCGGCAGCTCGGTGATCGTGCGCGTCAACGACCGCGGGCCCTATCACGATGGACGCATCATCGATGTGTCGAAGCGCGCTGCTGAAATGCTCGATTATGCCAATGTCGGTACGGCCGAGGTGAAGGTTGAATATGTCGGCCGTGCGCCGCTCGAAGGCAATGACGGGCAGTATCTTATGGCTTCGTATCGTCCAGGCAACAGGGCGCCGGATCCGTCGGACGGTCTGCCCAGCGGCGTCATGGTCGCGATGAATGGGCCGTCGCCAAGCCTGCCGGTGAGCGCTGCTGCCTTGCCGTTCCCCGGTCAGCTGACGAATTCCGGGCAGGGATCCGATGCACGGCCTGTCATGGCGGTGCAAGCATCTGCTTCGGGAGACATTGTACTGCCCGATTTCGGCCCGATCGTGCCGGAGCGTCCGGAGATCAACCTGCCGGCGCAATCGCCGTTCACCATGGCGTCGCTGTCTTACGCCGACGAGCGCGTGCAGCGCGCCTCTAACGCGTTTGCCGGACTGGATCGCACCGGCATGTCGTCCGCCGAGCTTCTTCAACCGTGGAAGCGGCAAGCCCCTCCAGCCGGGTCGCCCACCGCCTATGTCGCGGCGGGTTCATTCGAGAATGCCGCCGAAGCGGAGCGTGTGGCGGCCCAGCTTTCCAGGTTCGGCAAGACCGAAATCCAGCGCTCAGAACTTGAAGGCAAGGACTGGTACTCGGTCAATCTCCATGCCGACGGCCGTGGCAGCCTGGACGAGATGCTGCAGGCAGCGTGGTCGCATGGTGCGCCGGATGCGCTTGCTGTACGCAACTGAGCTTGGGGCTGCCTGGTTTTTTCGCGCGCGATTGATCCGCCAGGCAAAAGCCTGATAGCTTCTGCCAACTTGCAAAAAGCGCCGGCTCATTGGTCGAACCTGATGAAATCTTTTCACCCTTTCACCGGGCTTGTGGCGCTCGGCCTGCTGCTGCTCTCGCTTGCGCAGGCCTCAGCTCAGCTTTTCGAGACCAAGGCCGCCCAGGCCTTCATGATCGATGCCGAAACCGGAACCGTGCTGTTTTCCAAGGACGCCGACAGGTTGATCCCGCCGGCCTCGCTGGCCAAGCTGATGACGATGGAAGTGGCTTTCGACGCCATCAAATCAGGGCGCATGACGCTCGATGACACCTTCGTGGTGAGCGAGAACGCCTGGCGCAAAGGCGGCGCTCCTTCGGGGACATCGACCATGTTCGCCAAGCTCAAGTCGACGATCCGGCTGGAAGACCTGATCCAGGGCGTGACCGTGCAGGCGGCCAATGACGGCTGTATCGTCATCGCTGAAGGGATGGCCGGGTCCGAAGCAAACTTCGCGGCGCAGATGACCGGGCGTGCCCGCCAGATCGGCTTGCAGAAATCGACTTTCGTCAATTCCACCGGTCTGCCGGCCGATGGGCAGCAAACGAGCGTTCGCGAACTCGCGCTTCTGGCGCTGCATATCTGGCGCAACTACCCGGATCTCTACCGCTATTACGGCCAGAAGGATTTTACCTGGAACAAGATTTCCCAGAGGAACCGCAATCCGCTACTGGCCATGGACATAGGCGCCGACGGGCTCGCGGTCGGTGCCAGCGAGCAATCCGGGTTCGGCATTGTCGGCTCGGTCAGCCACAACGGCACAAGGGTGATCGCGGCGATGAGCGGTCTGGCAAACGACCGTGAGCGGGCTGAGGAAGCGCGAAAGCTGCTCGACTGGGGCGTTCGCTCCTTCGAGAAGACTGAGGTATTCGCCAAGGACGAAGTGGTTGGCGAAGCCCAGGTCTTTGGCGGTGCCAAGTCCGGTGTCGCGTTAAAGGCAAAAGGACCGGTGCAGATCTTCCTGCCGATCACCAACCGCGACAAGCTCACCGCCAGGATCGTCTATGACGGACCGGTGGCAGCGCCGGTGGAGGAGGGGCAGCCGGTGGGTACGCTGCGCGTCTGGATCGGCGATACGCTGAGCCAGGAGACGCCGCTGTTTGCCGCCGAGTCGATCGGTGTCGGTTCGCTGCCGCAGCGCGCGCTCGACGCCGCCAAGGAACTGGCCGTCGGCTGGCTGCGTTAGCACCGTCGCGGTGGACCTTTTTTCCCGCCGGCACTATACGGTCTCCGAAGTATGGACAAAGGCTTTGGCGCGCGGATTTTTCATCACTTTTGAAGGCGGCGAAGGAGCAGGCAAGTCGACGCAGATCGAGCGGCTGGCAAAGAAGATGCGCGCCAAAAAATACGATGTGCTGGTGACACGTGAGCCGGGTGGCTCGCCGGGCGCGGAGGCGGTCAGGCATGTCCTGCTTTCAGGCGCAGCCGAGCCGTTCGGCCCCAAGATGGAAGCTCTGCTTTTCGCCGCTGCGCGTTCCGACCATGTCGAACAGGTCATCCGGCCGGCAGTCGAGCGCGGTTCGGTCGTACTTTGCGATCGTTTCACGGATTCCTCGCGCGTCTACCAGGGCGTCACCGGCGGCCTCGACCCGGCATTCATGGACGCATTGGAGAAGGTCGCCATCAACGGCATGGTGCCGGACATGACACTGATCTTCGACATCGACCCCGCCGAGGGCCTGAGGCGCGCTACCGCCCGGCGGGGCAGCAGTGACGGACCGGACCGCTTCGAGAAAGAAACATTGGCCATCCACCAACGCCGGCGCGAGGCGTTTCTCGCGATCGCCTCAGCTGAACCCGAACGCTGCGTTGTCGTCGATGCCTCAGCCGACCTAGATGCCGTGGAGGATGTCGTTACCGCCGCGGTCTTCGCGGCTCTCGAGAGGATGATGCCGGCGCAAAGAAGGCAGGCGGCGCCAGCATGATTTTCGAACGCATCGCGCCCGAACAGCACGACACGCTGGACGGGGTGCCCGAGCCATCCGAGACGCCGCGTCTTGTCGGTCACCTGCAGGCGGCCAACATGCTCGCCACCGCTTACCGCTCGGGAAAGCTGCCGCACGCACTGATCTTTGCCGGACCGGTTGGCATCGGCAAGGCGACGCTGGCCTTTCACCTGGCGCATCATCTGTTGAAGCACCCGGCCTTCGAGCAGGCGCCGGAAAGCCTTGCCGTTCCAGATCCGGCTTCGTCGCTGTTTCGACAGATCGCCACCGGCGCGCATCCTTCGGTGCTGCATCTTACACGCCCGGCGAACGACAAGACCAAGAGCTTCAAGACAGTGGTCACGGTCGACGAAATCCGCAAGGTCAGCCATTTTCTGTCGCTGACCTCGCACGACGGCAGCTACCGCGTGGTTATCGTCGATCCCGCCGACGACATGAACACCAATGCTGCCAATGCCTTGCTGAAGAATCTTGAAGAGCCACCCGCGCGCACCTTGTTCATCCTCATCGTCCATGCGCCGGGCAGTCTGCTGCCGACGATCCGGTCGCGCTGCCAGATGGTGCGGTTGGCGCCGCTCGATGCCGAGAGCTTGATGACGGTTCTGGAAGGCATCGAGCCGCCGCCACCGGAGGATCCTGGCGCGCGCGCGGCGCTGGCGGAGCGGGCAGGAGGCAGCGCGCGCAATGCGATCCTGTTGACGCAGTATGGAGGGCTCGAAATCGCCGCCACCCTCGACGCCCTGGTGATGTCCAAGAAGATAGATGTCGCTGGCGCCTACCGTCTTGCCGAGGCGGTCGCCGGCCGCGACCAGGCAATCCCGTTCGAGATATTCAATCGCCGTGCGCTTGATCTGCTGTCGGCCGGCGCCAGCCAGGCCGCGCTCGCCGGCGATCTCGCGCGGGCCAAAACGCTGTCGGATACTTGGCACGCGGCTTTGAACGCTATATCTGAAACCGAGACCTACAACCTCGACAAAAAGCAGCACGCCCTGACCATGATCGACCGCCTGAATTCTGCAATGCGAATGTGACGGCCGCTGGCGTGGCTTTTGAAGCCCCTGAGTATTGATTCCCAATCAATCGCAGGAACTTCGAAGCCACCACATTGGCGTCGGATGGCAATTGCCGTTTCGATGCGATATCTCACCGCGACATCTTTCATTCAGACATTCATGACGGCTCATCCATGGCACGCGAAAAATACTACGTCACGACGCCGATTTTCTATCCGAACGGCAAGCCGCATATCGGCCATGCCTACAATGTCATCGCCAGCGACACGCTGGCCCGCTTCCAGCGGCTCGATGGCAAGGACGTCTTCTTCGTCTCGGGAACCGACGAGCACGGTTTGAAGATGCAGCAGACGGCGGACGCCGAAGGCCTGACGCCGAAAGCGCTTGCCGATCGCAACTCGGCGATCTTCCGCTCGATGCTCGAAGCGACCGGTTGCTCGAACGACGTTTTCATCCGCACCACCGAAGAGCGTCATTACAAGGCCTGCCAGGCGATCTGGACGCGCATGGCTGAGAATGGCGACATCTACCTCGACCGCTACAGTGGCTGGTATTCGGTGCGGCAGGAAGCCTATTTCGACGAGGCCGAAACCAAGGTCGGTGACGACGGCGTGCGCCGCGAACCGCTCGGCTCGCCTGTCGAATGGACCGAGGAAGAGAGCTATTTCTTCCGCCTTTCCGCCTATCAGGACAGACTGCTCGCGCTCTATGAGAACAGCCCCGAGTTCGTCGGACCGGCGGAGCGGCGCAATGAAATCATCAGCTTTGTCAAATCCGGCCTGAAGGATCTGTCGATCTCGCGCACCACATTCAAATGGGGCGTGCCGGTGCCCGGCGATGAGAAGCATGTGATGTATGTCTGGGTCGATGCCCTAACCAATTACATCACCGCCGCCGGTTATCCGGATCCGACCAATGAGAGATGGTCTTTCTGGCCGGCGAACGTCCACGTCATCGGCAAGGATATCATCCGCTTCCACGCGGTCTACTGGCCGGCATTCCTGATGTCGGCCGGCATCGAATTGCCGAAGCGCGTGTTTGCGCATGGTTTTCTGTTCAACCGTGGCGAGAAGATGTCGAAGTCGGTCGGCAATGTCGTCGACCCGTTCGCGATGATCGAGCACTACGGCCTCGACCAAGTGCGCTATTTCTTCATGCGCGAAGTGCCGTTCGGCCAGGACGGCAGCTACAGCCATGATGCGATCGTCAACCGCACCAATGCCGACCTTGCCAATGGCCTCGGCAATCTGGCGCAGCGCTCGCTGAAGATGGTCGCCAAGAACTGCAGCGGCGCGGTGCCAAAGCGCGGCGAACTGACCGAAGCCGACAGCGCCATCCTCGACCAAGCGGTGGGGGCACTCGCCGTCGCGCGAAAGGCGATGGCGGATCAGGGCATCCATTTGGCGCTGGCGGCGATCTTCGGAGTGGTGGCCGAAGCTGACCGCTATTTCGCCTCTCAGCAACCCTGGGCGCTAAGCAAAAGCGATCCAGAGCGTATGAAGACAGTTCTGTGGACGACGATCGAAGTCGTCCGGCGCGTGACGCTGCTCTGCCAGCCCTTTGTTCCGGGGTCGGCTGCTAAGCTGCTCGACCTGCTGGCGGTGCCGGCAGACAACCGTGACTTTGCGCATGTCCACGCCGACTATGCGCTGGTGCCCGGCACGGCATTGCCCGCGCCGGAGGCGGTCTTTCCGCGTTACGAAAAGCAGGAAGCGAACGCCTGATGCTGGTCGACAGTCACTGCCATCTCGACTTTCCGGATTTCGCCGAAGAGCGGGCGGCCATCGTCGCCCGCGCCCTAGCGGCCGGCATCGGCCGAATGGTGACGATCTCGACGAGGGTGAAGCGATTTAACCAAGTGCTTGAGATTGCAGAGACTTTCGATGAGGTCTATTGCTCGGTCGGCACCCATCCGCATAATGCGGCCGAAGAGCTTGACGTCACTGTCGATGATCTGGTGCGGCTCTCTGCTCATCGCAAAGTGGTGGCGATCGGCGAGGCCGGGCTCGACTATTTCTACGACCATGCGCCGCGCGACGCACAGGCGCGGGGCTTTCGCACCCACATCGCCGCGGCGCGCGTGACCGGTCTGCCGCTGGTCATCCATTCGCGCGACGCCGACGATGACATGGCTGATATCCTCGAAGAAGAGACAGGGAAGGGCGCCTTCCCCTTCATCCTGCACTGTTTTTCGTCGGGGCGTCGGCTGGCCGAAATCGGCGTGGCGCTCGGCGGCTACGTCTCGTTTTCCGGCATCCTGACCTTCAAGAACTCCGCCGAGCTGCGCGCCGTCGCCGCCGATGTGCCGCGCGACCGTCTGCTGGTCGAAACCGACGCGCCATACCTGGCGCCGATCCCGTTTCGCGGCAAGCGCAATGAGCCCGCCTATGTCGCGCATACAGCCAAGGTGCTGGCCGAGACGATCGGCGTCAGCGAGGCCGAGATCGCTGACATCACCACGGATAACTTCTTCCGGCTGTTCAGGAAAATGCCGCGCCCGAGCGCGCCGGGCGCCTGACGCATGAGCGACCGGTTACGTCTTACCGTCCTCGGCTGCGGCTCATCGCCGGGCACGCCACGCATCTCCGGCGACTGGGGCAATTGCGATCCCGCGAACCCCCGGAACCGGCGCACGCGCACCGCAGCGCTCGTCGAGCGGATCGCGGCGAGTGGCGCCCGGACCACGGTCGTCATCGACACCGGCCCGGATTTCCGCGAGCAGATGCTGCTGGCATCGGTCAAGCGTATCGATGCGGTGGTCTATACACATCCGCATGCCGACCATATCCACGGCATCGACGATTTGCGCGGCTTCGTGCTCGAGCAGCGCCACCGGATCGACATCCATGCGGATCAGGCTACCATGCTGCGCCTACGCGAGGCGTTCCGCTACTGTTTCGAAACACCGAAAGGCAGTTCGTATCCGCCGATCGTCAACGCCCATATCATCGACCACCACAGGCCGGTGGTAATCGCAGGCGAGGGCGGCGCCCTCACCCTCGAACCGCTGCTGCAGCTCCATGGCGACATCACCTCGCTGGGTTTCCGCATCGGCGGGCTGGCCTATTGCCCTGACGTCAGCGACTTTCCGGAGGCGACCGCCAAGCGTTTGCGCGGGCTGGACATGCTGGTCATCGACGCGCTGCAATACACCGTCCATCCGAGCCATCTGTCGCTTGGCCAGGCGCTTAGCTGGATCGAAAGACTGGCGCCGAAGAACGCGGTGCTGACCCATATGCATGTGCCACTCGACTACGCTACGGTAATGGCCGAGACGCCGGCCAACGTCGAGCCTGGTTATGACGGCATGACGATCGAAATCCCTTACGAATCAGCGTGAAAGACCAAGATTTTACGGCCTGGGTTCCCGAGTTGGATCTCGCGAGGTGCTAGCTTCACGTCACATCCAATCGGCCATGCCAGTTCCATAATCTATCTTATGCGACTACGCCTATAGCATCCGTTGGCGGCGAGATCAGGCCGGTCGCTCTTAGACATTCGCAACAGCGCTGTGGGGCAACGGGCATGCTAGGGTTGCGAATCATGAAGACGCTTCCGCTGCTTGCAAGTCTTGCCCTCACCCTGGCCTGCGCGCTAACTGGCGCGCGAGCGCAGGACCTTGATCGTACGCCAGGCGAGAATGACCTGGCTTTCGCCAAACGTGTTGTTGGGTTCGCCGACAATGCTGATCCGCACACCACAGCCGTGAGCTGGAACGGCCTCCAGACACTCTTCGTCGATTACCAGACCGCCGAGGAATATCCGGAACGCCCGCTCGTCGCGCTGCAACGGCTAGCTGACAACAGATATCGCGCAATCCAGGTCACGCTCGGTGAACAAGAGGGCGACACACCGGACATCGCGCTCGGCCTCGCCAACGCCGACCACGACCCGGCAAAGGAACTGATCGTGATACTTTCCTGGGCTCAGATGCACTACGATGTCGAAGGGACGCTCTACGAGGTTCGCATCTTCGATGGCCCCAAGCCAGGCCAGAAGGCGCTGACTCAATTGAAAGCGAGCCGGAAGTTCGATGCCACATGCGACTGCCATTGGCGCGACGGCACAACGAAGCGCTTCCGCTTCAAGACGATCGCGGCGGTCAAGGCTGAACTGAGCGCCTGGGCTATTAGCCGCCGGCGAGGGCTCGCTTCCCGGATGTTGCCCTCGCCACCTCGCCTATGCTGACCCGCAATCGTCACCAGCGCCAGCACAAGCAGACTGGGTCGCTCGTCAGAACTCCATATCACCGAAGTCACCGCCATTATCGGAGCTGGAATCGCCTGCCTGATCGGCTTCGTCCGGCTGCGGCGACGGCTGTTCAGCTGCCTTCGCTTCGCTGCCGCCAAACACGCCGGCGATCGCGTTGCCGAGCAGCACGCCGCCCGCCACGCCCATCGCGGTCTGCGCGGCGCCGGCAAGAAAACCGCCGCCTGCCCGCTGTGGCGTGTCCTGCGGCCCTTCAGTTGCAACGGAGGCGGTGCGCCCTACCCGCGGAACCGAGCCTAAGCGCCTGCCGTCGCTGCGGCCGAAGAAGCCGCTGAGCGGTCCACCGCCGGCCGGCTGCCGCGCCTGCTCCTCCAGTTCTTCTATGCGCGCCTGAGCTGCGTTCAGGGCCTGCTCCTGCACCACGATCGTCTGGGCCATGTAATATGGCGCCCCAGGCTGCTGGGTGATCTGGTCCTGGATGAAGCGCTCTGCTTCGGCATCGCGCGGCGGCGCCTGGCGCTCGGCGCTTGCCAACTTCTCGAAGAGCTGTCCGATCGCTTGCTGATCATTTCTGTCCATGATGTCCAACTCCGGTCTTGGTTCAACGCCGGCTATTCGCGCTCGCCGGTGAAGTTCAACAGCAGTTGGAAGATGTTGATGAAGTTCAGATAGAGCGAGAATGCACCGAAGACAGCGAGTTTCTGCTGTGATTCCGCGCCGAAGTTTTCCGCGTACTGCTCCTTGATCGTCTGGGTATCCCAGGCGGTGAGGCCGATGAAGACGGCGATGCCGATCACAGAGATCGCGAATTGGAGCGCGGTCGAGCCCAGGAAGATATTGACGATGCTGGCGATCACCACGCCTATCAGGCCCATGATCAGGAACGACGAAAACTGCGTCAGGTCGCGTTTGGTCGTGTACCCGTAAAGGCTGGTCGCGCCGAACATGGTGGCGGCGATGAAGAAGGTGCGTGCGATGCTGGTGCCGGTAAAGACCAGGAACACGGAAGCCAGCGACAGGCCCATGACCGCGCAGAATGCCCAGAACATCGCCTGGGCGCCGCCTGCCGACATCGCCTGCATCCGAAACGAGAACAAGAGCACAAAGGCCAGCGGGGCCAGCATCACCACCCATTTCAGCGGTGTGGAGAAGATCGGCACGTAAAGAGCGGGCGTGGAAGCCACCACGAACGCGATCACGCCCGTAACGACGAGGCCAAGGCCCATATAGTTATAGACGCGCAGCATGTGCCGGCGCAGGCCTTCATCGTAGACGGCTCCGGCTCGGGCTCCGGCCCCGATATATCCGAGATTGTTCATGTGGTTCTCCTTCTTGCAGGTCGATCAGTAAAGCGTTTTGGCGAGGGCTTCGGCCGTGCGATCGAGACCGCCGACATCGCTGCGTCCGACGACCGCGTAGGCGACCTCGCCGATCTGGAAATAAGCCGAGGAAACTTCGCCCGAGGGAACGACGGTCGGCTTTACGACGTCGAATGTTCCGGGCCTGATCGCGAACAACGAGACCAGCCCCATCTCTTTCGTCTCGACAGCCATCTCGACGCTCGGTCCGAATTGCGATGGATAGATCTGCACGTCACGGACCGTCCAGTCCGCTGGCAGCGATGGCATCACGATCGCCGTCGCGGCGCGGATTTCGTCGGCATTGTAGCCGGGTGCTTCGGGTTGCGACGACATCGCCTCACGCACGAGCGTCGTGCGGTGCGCCCGGACCGCGTCCTCCACATAGGCCGGCGGATGGGTCGAAGCGACGACTTCCGTCACCGATATCGGTCCGATGAGCCCGTTCGCAAGCCAGCCGGCAGCGACGAAGACAGCGACTGCCGCAGCTCGCTGCAAAGCACCAAGGACGCGGCCGCGCGCCAATCCCCGCTCCAGCCGCCGTGCAGCATCGGCCGTCGCGGGCCGCGCCATGCCTTTCGATCCGGCAAGCGCCACGCGCAATTCGTCACGCATCCGTAAGTCGGACATCACCCGCGCGGCCGCGTCCGGGCGGGCCGAAAGGAACGCCTCGACCTCGATGCGACGAGCCACGTCCAGCTGATCGTCGACATAGGCGTCGAGATCAGTGTCGGTGACGGGATCGCGCAGTTGGTTCATGATCCACCTCCGACGATCTTCAGATGGCCTTTCGCGCGTGCCGGCACCGCGTCCTCCATCTCGCGCAGGGCCGCACGCGCCCTGCCGATGCGCGACATCAGCGTGCCAAGCGGCACGCCACTCACCTCAGCGGCCTGGCTGTAGCTAAGCCCCTCGATGGCGACGAGATGCAACGCCGAACGCTGCTCCTCCGGCAATTCGAAAAACGCTTCGCGCACCTGCGCCAGACGGACCGAATGTTCCTGCGGAGCCTGGACATTCGCCTCGGCGAGATAGCCGGCCTGTTCGATGCGCATTGCTTCGGATTTGCGGGACCGCAGACCGTCGATGAATGCATTATGGACGATCGACAGCAGCCATACGCGAAGATTTCCGCCGGAGCGGAAGCTGCCGCGTCGCTCATAGGCACGTACCAGCGCATCATGCACCAGATCCTCTGCATCGGCGCTGTCGCGTGTCAGCGAGAGTGCATAGCGGTGCAGCGAACCTAGCTGTCGCAGAATATCGAAGCGTGGCATCGGCCGTTTCATGTCCTGTTTACGGAGCAGGTCGGGATGTTAATCCCGCTCTCCCCGAATTTTTCTTACGCGGCTCGCCGCGCTCTCTCTGGGAGATATCGCGCCTGCCCTCGCCCGGCAGATAGTATCGGCCGCCCTCGAGGCAAACCGACGCCGAGTTGGCGCATATGAAACTGCTGGCAAAGCACGGCCGGTTTGCGTATCACTCCGCCGCCAACGGAACCTTATCGATGTTCGAAAATCTCCAGCCCGCGCCTGCCGACAAGATCCTGGCCTTGATCGGCCTCTATCGCGCCGATCCGCGTCCCGACAAGGTCGATCTTGGGGTCGGCGTCTATAAGGATCGCGACGGCAAGACGCCGGTGATGCGCGCGGTGCGCGAAGCCGAAAAGCGGCTTCTGCAGGGCCAGGATACCAAGACCTATCTCGGCCTTGCCGGCGATACCGCCTTCAACGCGGCGATGGCCAGGCTGGTGTTCGGCCCAGCCGCCGACATGACGCGAATTCGTGCGGCGCAGGCGCCAGGCGGCTCCGGCGCGCTGCGGCTGATAGCAGAGCTGCTGAAAAGCACCCGCACCGACGCGATGGTCTGGCTGTCGGATCCGACCTGGCCGAACCACATGCCGGTGATGCGCGCCGCCGGCCTGCAGACACGCGAATATCCCTATTTCGACGCTGCTTCTGGTGCGGTTCGCTTCGACGACATGCTGAATGCATTGAGAACCGCGAATCCTGGCGACGTCGTATTGTTGCATGGCTGTTGCCATAATCCGACGGGCGCCAATCTAGACATCTCGCAATGGGCTGCCATTGCCGATCTTGTCGTTGAGCGCGGCCTGCTGCCCTTTGTCGACATCGCCTATCAGGGCTTTGGCGACGGGCTTGATGCGGATGCCGCCGGCTTGCGTCTTCTGGCGGCAAAAGTTCCGGAAATGGTCGTTGCCTCCAGCTGCTCGAAGAACTTTGCCGTCTATCGCGACCGAGTCGGTGCAGCGCTGATCATGGCGAAAGACGGCGCGCAGGCGGATTTGGCGATGGGCCAGATGCTGTCGGCGGCACGTGCCATGTATTCGATGCCGCCGGACCACGGCGCGGCGGCGGTGCGCATCGTGCTTGAAGACCCCGCATTGCGTTCCGATTGGGAGGCAGAGCTTGAAGAGATGCGGCTGCGCATGCTGCGGCTGCGCGTCCAGTTCGCCGAGGCGTTGCGCCGGCAGTCCAACTCCGACCGTTTCGATTTCGTCGCCAGCCATCGCGGCATGTTTTCCCGGCTTGGCCTGTCGGAAGCGCAAGTCGAGCGGCTGCGCGCCGAGCATGGCATCTACATGGTCGGCGACAGCCGCATCAACGTTGCCGGCCTGCCCGAGGACGGCATGGATGCGCTCGCCAAGGCGATCGTCTCCGGGCTCGACTGATGCTTTTGCTAACTAGGATCTTCCGGAAACCGGCTTCCACTTTCGTATCATGGTCTGGCGGCCCGTCTGTGGACAAGGGCCCTCACCGGCTGAAGCCGTTGGCCGCATAGCCGTGTACAGGATAGCGTTTCGCAGATGAAACCCTCGAAAGACATTTCCCGGCTGATCGAGATCATGGCAGCGCTGCGGGCGCCGGAAACCGGTTGCCCGTGGGATATCGAGCAGGACTTTTCGACAATCGCGCCATACACGATCGAGGAAGCCTACGAAGTGGCGGACGCCATTGCGCGCGGCGACCTCGACGATCTGCGGGATGAACTCGGCGATCTCCTGCTGCAAGTGGTCTACCACGCGCAAATGGCCGAGGAGGCCGGCGAATTTTCATTCGGCGATGTGGTCCAGGCCATCACCACAAAAATGATCCGCCGCCACCCCCATGTCTTCGGCGACAACAAGGCGCGCAGCGCCGGCATGGCCAAGGGCATGTGGGAAAAGATCAAGGCAGAGGAAAAGGCGGAGAAGCGCAGTGCGCGCCTCGCCCGTGGGCTCGACCCGGAAGACCATGGCAAGGGCTTTCTCGACAGCGTGCCGGTCGCCCTGCCCGCGCTGACCCGGGCGCTCAAGCTGCAGGAAAAGGCCGCCCGCGTCGGCTTCGACTGGAGCGAGGCGGCGCCGATCCTCGACAAGATCGAGGAGGAGATCGGCGAACTACGCGAGGCGCTGGCCAAGGGCGACACTGCGCCGATCAAGGACGAGTTCGGCGACATGCTGTTTGCGGTCGTCAATCTCGGCCGGCACCTCAAAATTGATTCCGAAGCGGCACTCAGCGGCACCAACGAAAAATTCCGGTCGCGCTTCCACTATGTCGAGCGGACGCTGCAAGCGTCGGGAAACAGCCTCGAAGAGGCGACGCTGGACGAGATGGAAGCGCTCTGGCAGCAGGCAAAAAGCGCGAAGTAAACGCCTCTACCCGTTGTTTTGACGGCGCAATCGGCTTTCGATCTCCTGCCGAGCGCTGTGTGTAGCCTTGAGCGCGACGGTTAC
The DNA here is from genome assembly GCF_040319065.1 of Mesorhizobium sp. M0968. Taxonomy (NCBI): domain Bacteria; kingdom Pseudomonadati; phylum Pseudomonadota; class Alphaproteobacteria; order Hyphomicrobiales; family Phyllobacteriaceae; genus Mesorhizobium; species Mesorhizobium sp. M0968. The sequence goes on along the minus strand of NZ_JAMYNL010000021.1, from coordinate 75,991 downwards.
GCTGCCATCCTCATTGTCGTCGCGCGAGATGATGTCGCCGTTGCGGTAAAGCCAGTCGACGACGCCGAGTTGGTCGGGCTTGAGTGTGACGGTGAAGGTCTCCAGTTCGCCCGACATCATCGTCTCGATGATCGCCTTCAGCGCATCGATGCCCTCGCCGGTTACCGCCGATATGGCGATCGGCGGTGCCTTCTTGCCGTCAGCACCATCGGCAAGCAGCCGCGCCCGGTTGCCCTCGTCGAGCCGGTCGATCTTGTTCCATACTTCGATGACGCGCTTGCTATCGCGGGCATCGACGCCGAGATCGGCAAGGATGCGCTCGACATCTTCGGCCTGCGCGGCCGTATCGGGATCGGAGATGTCGCGCAGATGAATGACGAGGTCTGCCTCGACCACTTCCTCCAGCGTCGCCCTGAAGGCCGCGACCAGATGCGTTGGCAGGTCGGAAATGAAGCCGACCGTATCGGAAAGGATGATCGGCGTGCCGTGCGGCAGACGCACGCGGCGCAGCGTCGGGTCGAGCGTGGCAAACAGCATGTCTTCGGCCAGCACCCCTGCTCCGGTCAGCCGGTTGAACAGAGTCGACTTGCCGGCATTGGTGTAGCCGACGATCGCCACTACCGGAAATGGCACCTTCTTGCGCTTGGCGCGGTGCAGGTCGCGGGTGCGGCGCACAGTTTCGAGCTCGTGCTTCAGCTTGGTGATCTTGTCCTGCAGCACACGCCGATCCGACTCGATCTGGGTCTCGCCAGGGCCGCCGAGAAAGCCGGCGCCGCCACGCTGGCGCTCGAGGTGGGTCCAGCTCCGCACAAGGCGGCCTTTCTGGTAGTTGAGATGGGCAAGATCGACCTGCAGCGTGCCTTCCTTGGTGCGGGCGCGCTCGCCGAAAATCTCCAGGATCAGCCCGGTGCGGTCGAGCACCTTGGCGTTCAACTCTTTTTCGAGGTTGCGCTGCTGTACCGGGGTCAGCGGATGATCGACAATGACCACTTCCGCGTGGCCCTCTTTGACGATCTCAGCGAACTCCGCCACCTTGCCGCTGCCGAGCAAGGTCGCCGGGCGTGGATCGTTGACGGTCACCACCGCCGTGTGGACCAGGTCGAGGTCGATGGCGCTGGCGAGGCCGACGGCCTCGTCGCGACGAGCCTCGGCGGAACGGGTCAGGCGGGGGCGGTTGGTGTCGTCGTCGCCACGCGGCTGCCGGGTAAGCACCGGCACGATTACCACCGCCCGGGTCGGGCCGTTGGCCTCTGTCCCGGTCTGATGTGCTGGTTTTCCGCGAACGCGGCGGTCCGCGTCTTTCTCACGTGCCAATCAGGCGCCCTGGCTTTCCTCACCATCGAACATCTGAACCGGCTGGCTCGGCATGATCGTGGAAATAGCGTGCTTGTAGACAAGCTGGGAATGGCCGTCGCGACGCAGCAGAACGCAGAAATTGTCGAACGAAGTGACCACGCCGGTCAGCTTCACGCCGTTGATGAGAAAGATGGTGAGTGGATTTTTGCTCTTGCGAACTGAATTCAGGAACAGGTCCTGAAGATTTTGCGATCGTTCCGCCATTGTTCTTGTCTTTCGCCGATCCCCTTCGGTTTGCAGGCCAATGCGCCAAATTAGCCGGCACATGTCAAGCACGCAAACACCATCTTGCCGTCAGTAACGACAAGCAGAACGAGATATATTGATGTTCATTCCATCTGTGCGGTTATCAGGCTGGACTTTTTTCCGCAACGTCAAAAAAGGCCTGCCGTAATGAAACTGTTATCGAGCCCGGGTGGCCGTTGGCGACGGGAGCGCCATCGATCGCCACCACCGGCATGGCAATCGTGGTCGCGGAGCTGATGAAAACCTCCCGCGCGGCCTTGGCTTCGGCCACCGAAAAACCGCGCTCCTCGATCTTCAGGCCGAGCTTGGCGGCCACGTCGAACAGCGTCGTACGGGTGATGCCGCGCAGGATGCCGTGCTCGGCCGGCCGCGTCACCAGCACGCCGTCCCCGGTGATGATCCAGGCGTTCGACGATCCACCTTCCTTGACGGTGCCGTCGACATCGACGAACCAGGCCTCCTGAGCGCCGGCTTCCTTGGCTTTCTGCTTGGCCAGCACGTTCGGCAACAGGCCGACCGACTTGATATCGACCCGATCCCACCGGTTCTCCGGCACCGTGATGATCCGGATCCCGCTCTCGGCCCGCTTCGCGGCAGCTGCAGGATCGGCTTTTCTGGCGGTCACCACCAGCGACGGCTTCGTGCCCGCTGGCGGGAAGAAAAACTCGCGGCTGGCGACACCGCGTGTCACCTGGACATAGACCAGGCCGTCAACGACACGGTTGCGGCGCACCACCTCGCGCATGACGAGCGGCAGCACGCTGCGCGTGACCGGCCAATCGATCGAGAGTTCGGTGAGCGAGCGGTTCAATCGGGCGAGATGGCGCGGCATGTCGACGATGAAGCCTCGTGCCACCTCGCAGACCTCGTAGACGCCGTCGGCGAATTGATAACCACGGTCCTCGATATGCACGGAAGCTTCGGCGTGAGCGACGTAGCGCCCGTTCACATACGCAATGCGCGGCATGGCTAATCCCTGAGAGAAGTCCAGCCTTCTTATGCGATTCCAAGACCGCCGTAACCGATAATTGCGTGGGCCACGACTGGTTTGGCTGTCAGACGCCCAGCGACTTCAGCTTGCGGTGCAATGCAGAGCGTTCCATGCCGATAAACTCTGCCGTCTTCGAGATATTGCCGCCAAAACGGTTGATCTGGGCGATCAGATAGTCCTTCTCGAATTGTTCGCGCGCTTCCCGCAGCGGCAGCGCCATTATGTGCTGATCGGATTTGTTTGGAGTGCGCGGCATGACGTCGCCGATCTCGGCAGGCAGGAGATCGGCGGTGATCGGCGCATCGACATCGTCGCCGCGCGCCAGGATCATCAGCCGCTCGACATTGTTGCGCAACTGGCGAACGTTGCCCGGCCAGTTATGCGCCTGCAGCACCGCCAGCGCGTCGTCGCCGATGCGGCGCGGCTTGATGCCGGCCTGGCGAGCGATCTGCTTCATGAAATTGTCGACCAGATAAGGAATGTCCTCGCGACGCTCGGCCAGTCCCGGCACCATGACCGGAACCACGGCCAGGCGATGATAAAGGTCCTCACGGAAACGGCCGTCGGCGATCATGGCTTCCAGGTTCTGCGAGGTCGACGAGACGATGCGCACGTCGACCTTGACCCGCTTGGTGCCCCCTACCCGCTCGAACTGCTGTTCGACCAGCACGCGCAGGATCTTGTTTTGCGTCTCACGCGGCATGTCGGCCACTTCATCGATGTAGAGAATGCCGCGATGGGCTTCCTCCAGCGCGCCGACCTTGCGTTCGACGCCGTTCGATTCGGTGCCGAACAACTCGATCTCCATACGCTCAGGCGTGATGTTGGCGGCGCTCAGCGTCACAAACGGTGCACTCTTGCGCGCCGACAGTGCGTGGATGGCGCGCGCCGCCAGTTCCTTGCCCGAGCCGGAGGGGCCGATAATCATGACGCGGCTGTTGGTCGGCGCGACGCGCTCGATGGTCTGGCGCAATTGGCTCATTGCCGACGACATGCCGATGAGGTCGAAAGTCTCGCCGCTGCGCAGCTTGAGATCCGAAACCTCGCGTCTCAATTTGGAGGTTTCGAGCGCCCGTTCGGCAATGAGGATCAGCCTGTCGGCCTTGAATGGCTTTTCGATGAAATCATAGGCGCCGCGGCGGATGGCCGAGACTGCCGTTTCGATGTTGCCGTGGCCCGAGATCATTACCACCGGCAGGTTCGGGTGCATCGTCTTGATCTCGTCCAGCAAGGCCAGGCCATCGAGCCGCGAGCCCTGCAGCCAGATGTCGAGGAAGATCAGCCTGGGTGCCCGGTCGGCGACCGCCGCCAGCGCGCTGTCGGCATCAAACGCCGTGCGTGTTTCGTGACCTTCGTCGCTCAGGATGCCGGCGACGAGTTCGCGGATGTCTTCCTCGTCATCGACGATGAGAATATCAGACGCCATTACCGACCTTTTCAGTTTCTTTTTCGTGTTCCGTCTTGCCCTCGCCGCGTACCGGAACGGTGGCGGCAACCGGCAGGATGATGCTGATCATTGCACCCCGCCCATCGTGGAAGTCCGCTGGTGCATCGTGCAATTCGAGTCGCCCGCCATGGTCCTCCACGATCTTCTTGACGATAGCGAGGCCAAGCCCGGTGCCTTTCTCGCGTGTCGTCATGTAAGGCTCGAGCAAGCGCTGCCGGTTCTCGCGCGGCAAGCCCCTGCCGTTGTCGATGACGTCGATTCGAATCGCGCCATTCTGACGCCCGGCTTGAATCCGGATTATGCCGTGCGGACGATCCTCTGCATCAAGTCCGTCGATGGCTTCGGCAGCATTCTTGATGACGTTGCCGAAAGCCTGCGCCATCAGCCGGCTGTCGAACGTGCCTTTGAGCGGCTCATTGCCGAAGACGCGCTCGAAGGTGATGTCGGCCCGGCTCACTTCGACCAGGAACGAGGCTTCGCGCAACGAATCGCGCAGATCGATGGCCTTCATTTCCGGTTTCGGCATGCGGGCGAACGCCGAGAACTCGTCGACCATGCGGCCGATGTCCTCCACTTGCCGGATGATGGTGTCGGTGCATTGATCGAAAACCTCACGGTCCTCGGTGATGACTTTGCCGTAACGCCGCTTGATACGCTCGGCCGAAAGCTGGATCGGCGTCAGTGGATTCTTGATCTCGTGGGCGATGCGTCGCGCCACGTCGGCCCATGCGGAGGAACGCTGTGCCTGGACCAGATCGGTAATGTCATCGACTGTAACGACGTAGGATTTATCCTCCGAACCGTCGTCGCCGGCTTCGATCGTGATCTGTACGTTGAAGGTCCGTTCAGTGCCGGCACGATAGAAGGTGACCTGTTCGCGATAGACCGGCTTGCCCGACTTGCGGCCGATCTCGAAGACGCGGCCGACATGCGGCAGCACGGCCGAAAGGTTCTGCCCAAGCGCTGCCGTGGCGGATATGGCCAGCATCGTTTCCGCCGAACGGTTGACGATGGTGACGATGCCATATGGATCGACGCCGATGACCCCGGCGGTGACGCCGGCAAGCACCGCCTCCGAAAAGCGCCGCCGCTCGTCGATCAAATCCTTGGCCGACAGGATCTCGTTGCGCTGCGATTTCAGCTCCATCAGCATCTTGTTGAAGGTGTCGCCGAGCGAGGCGACGTCACCGTCGGAGGGGCGGACAGGCACGGCTACGTCGAGATTGCCGGTGGCGACCTCATCGGCCGCGCCGATGAGCTGACGAATCGGCCGCACCAGGCGGTCGGCCACCGCAATGCCGGTCCAGATGGCAGACAGGATGATGATCAGCGTCAGCGACAGATAGGGAAGCGCGAAAGCCACTTGCGAGGTGCGGCGATTGTCTTCGAGACCGCGATATTCGGCGGTGTTGGATTTGACGATCTGCCGTGCCTTGATCACCTCGGGATCGACGAGGCGGATGGTGTAGAGATAGAGCCCGTCGATCTCGCGCAGCTTGACGATCGCACCCATGATGTTGCGGGTGCGCGGCTCTATCAGCACCGGCTTGCCGTCGGCAGCGCTTGCCACGGCGCCCTCAGGCGGCTCCGGCATGGCAAAGTCCGCGTCGGTCTTGGCGCTCATAACGAAGGAACCATCGGGCTTGATGAGTGCTGCGTGCGCCAGCGAGCGTCCCACCGCCTCCTTGTTCATGAGATCGAGGAACCCGGTGCGATCGAGACCGTAGAGCGTGCGCGAAGCGTCGAGGTCGTAAGCCATCGACAACGTCGTGCCCTGAAGATTTCGCGCGTTTTCCTGCACATAGGCGTCGGCGATCGACAACGACGAATTGACGATCGTCTTGGTGCGGATCTCGAACCAGCGGTCGAGGCCGATGTCGAGCGTGATCGACGCGATGATCGCCACCATGATCGCGGGGATGGCGGCGACCAGCGCAAACATCGCGACTATGCGGACATGCAGGCGCGACGCAGCCTTGCCGTGCCGGCGTGCCATCAGGATGCGATGCACCTCGCGGCCGACCAGCAAGATCAGAAACAGGACGAACGCCGCATTAAGCGCAATCAGCGCCAGCGTCGTCCTCGCGTCGGGCGTGATCGGCGTCGCGCCGACCAGAATGGCGAAGGAGATCGCCGCCGTCACCAGCGCACCGGCAACGGCGATCACGCCCGGCAGCGCAAGCAGCCGGCGACCGTCTCGCGCGCCGGTATTGCTGAAAAGCGATTTGCTCAGTGTCGGTGCGTGCAGGGCCATGTCGCCGTCTAGAGCCAGTGATTGCGTCGGATGTATGCAACGCATTGTGGCGATTATGCAACAAGTGTGGCCGAGACGGAAATCTTTCGGCAATCGATCCCCTGGAAAGCGCTCTTAAAGGGATTCGTCTAGACCTGCCTGGACGACTTGTAGACGTTGACGCCGAGTTCGCGAATCTTCTTGCGCAGCGTGTTTCGGTTGAGGCCCAGCAATTCCGCAGCCTTGATCTGGTTACCGCGCGTTGCGGTCATCGAGGCGAGGACCAGCGGATATTCGACCTCGGAGAGGATTCGCTGATAGAGCCCGGCCGGGGGCAAGTCGCCGGCAAACGAGGCAAAATAGCGTTGCAGGAAATGCTCCACCGCCTGGCCGATGGAAAGGTCGTCGGGAATGAGGTTGCCGCCACCTGGAACGACAGGCCTTTCGCCGGTCTTCAACTCCGCCTCGATGATCTCCGCGGAGATCTCGTCCTGCGAATACAGTGCGGCCAGCCTGCGGATGAGATTTTCGAGTTCGCGCACATTACCCGGCCATGGGTAGCGCTTCATCAGCTCGATGCCGCCGGTGGAAATGCGCTTGGTCTGCAGGCCTTCACTGGCGCCGAGCTTGAAGAAGTGCCGGACGAGGTCCGGAATGTCCTCCGATCGCTCGCGCAGCGCCGGCAGCCTGAGCGGCACAACGTTCAAGCGGTAGAACAGGTCCTCGCGGAAAAGCCCCTGATTGATCAGCGTGCGCAGGTCCTTGTTGGTGGCAGCGACGATGCGCACGTCGGTCTTGATCGGCGTGCGGCCGCCGACCGTGGTGTATTCGCCCTGCTGCAGCACACGCAGCAGCCGCGTCTGCGCTTCCATCGGCATGTCGCCGATCTCGTCGAGGAACAGCGTGCCGCCTTCGGCCTGCTCGAAACGGCCAGTGGAGCGGTTCTGTGCGCCGGTAAAGGCGCCCTTCTCGTGCCCGAATAGTTCCGATTCGATCAGGTCGCGTGGGATCGCCGCCATGTTGATGGCAACGAAGGGACCGCCTCGGCGGCGGCCATATTCATGCAGCGCGCGCGCCACCAGTTCCTTGCCGGTACCCGATTCGCCCGAGATCATCACCGTCAGGTCGGTCTGCATCATGCGCGCCAGCATGCGGTAGATGTCCTGCATGGCCGCCGAGCGGCCGACCAGCGGCATCGTTTCAGGCGGCTCGTCGGCACGCGTATCGATCTTCGGCCGCCGCGGTTCGGAAAGCGCGCGGTTGACGATGTTGAGCAGCTCGGTCAGGTCGAACGGTTTCGGCAGATATTCATAGGCTCCGGTTTCGGAGGCCCGGATCGCGGTCATGAACGTGTTCTGCGCACTCATGACGATGACCGGCAGTTCCGGTCGCGCCTTCTTGATGCGCGGCAGCATGTCGAAGGCGTTCTCGTCGGGCATGACAACGTCGGTGATGACCAGATCGCCCTCGCCCGCCGCCACCCAGCGCCACAGCGTCGAGGCATTGGAGGTGACGCGCACGTCGTGACCGACGCGCGAAAGCGCCTGATTGAGGACTGTGCGGATGGCCGCATCGTCGTCGGCGACGAGAATATTGCCGCGAACGGTCATTTGCGGTCTCCTTCACCGTCGTCGTCGGTGCCAAACTGGGTTTCTTTCCACGCCGGCATCAGGATGCGGAAAGTGGTGCCGCGCGGCGTCGATTCGCATTCAATGATGCCGCCATGCTCGCCGACAATCTTTGCGACCAGCGCCAGACCGAGACCGGAGCCGTTCGGCTTGGTGGTGATGAAGGGATCGAACAGGATCGGCAGGATATCTTCGGAGACACCCGAACCGTTGTCACGCACGCAGAATTCCAATGGCAGCGACACGCGGTCCTGCGTTCCGGGCACAGAAACGCGAATGCCCGGGCGGAAGGCGGTCGACAGCATGATCTCGCCCTGTGGATCGCTGCCGATCGCCTCGGCGGCATTTTTTACCAGATTGAGGAAGACCTGGATGAGCTGGTCGCGATTGGCAAAAACCGGAGGCAATGATGGATCATAATCCTCCAATATCTTGATCCGCTTGGCAAAACCGTTCTTGGCGATTGCCTTGACATGGTCGAGCACGACATGGATGTTGACGGGGTAGCGGTCGATCGGCCGCTCGTCCGAAAACACCTCCATGCGGTCGACCAGCGAGACAATGCGATCGGTCTCGTCGGTGATCAGCCTGGTCAGTGCGCGATCCTCGTCGGACGCCGACAGTTCAAGCAGCTGCGCGGCACCACGAATGCCGGACAGCGGGTTCTTGATCTCATGGGCAAGCATCGCGGCAAGGCCGGTGACCGAGCGCGCCGCACCGCGATGCGTCATCTGCCGGTCGATCTTGTCGGCCATTGAGCGTTCCTGGAACATTACCACGACGGAGCCTGGAAATTCCGTCACAGGCGCGACGTAGAGATCGACCACCTTCTCGATGCCGAGCCGCGGCGACGACACGTCCACCCGGTATTCGTTGACTGGCGCCCGGCGCTCGCGCACCTGGTCGACAAGCGTCAGCAGCGGGCTGCCGAAAGGAATGAGCTTGTGCAGCGTGTTGCGGGCGAGCATCGTGGCGCTCGAACGGAAAAAATCCTCGGCATCGGCATTGGCGAAGGTGATGAAGCCTTGCGGATCGACCATGATCACCGGCCGACGAATGGTGTTGAGCACAATATGCGCGGCGTCCGCCATATCCGTGCTCTGTGTGACGGTGGCGTTCATGCCGCACTCCGCAGGTTCGCTGCTTCGGGAGCGCTTGAAAATACGTCGCGCAGCAAGGAAATGACGCGCCCAGGCTCGAAAGACGTGAGTATGGCCTTGCGCCGGTCGTCGCTTGTGGCGGCGTGGCGGTCGAGATACCAGCCGAGATGCTTGCGCGCCTGGCGCAATCCGCTTTCCACGCCATAGAGCGTCAGCATGTCTTCGTAATGGGCAATGACGTAATCGGTCAGCGCTTGCGGGCTTTCCGGCATGCCGGCTACCGGCTCGGCCAGCGCGGCCGCTACAATGCTGCCGGCCGTCCAAGGCGCGCCATAGTGCGCGCGGCCGACCATCACCGCGTCGGCGCCGGATTGGTCAAGGATCGACGCTGCCTCCGCCGGCGAGCCGACATCGCCATTGGCAACCACAGGGATCGAGACGGCCTGCTTGACGCGTGCGATGGCACGCCAGTCGGCCGTGCCCTGATAGAACTGGCAACGTGTGCGGCCATGCACCGTCACCATCATCACCCCGGCCTGCTCGGCGCGTCGCGCCAGCATCGGCGCGTTGAGCGCGCCTTCGTCCCAGCCGAGCCGCATTTTGACCGTGACCGGCACGTCGACCGCGCCGACTACCGCTTCGATCAGCGACAGCGCGTGGTCGAGGTCTCGCATAAGTGCCGAACCGGCATAGCCGCCCGTCACCTTCTTGGCCGGACAGCCCATGTTGATGTCGATGATGTCGGCGCCTTCGCCGGCTGCGATTCGCGCGCCCTCGGCCATGTGCGCCGCCTCACGGCCGGCAAGCTGGACCATGTGGACAGGCAGCCCGGAATGACGGATGCGCAGGCCGGAACCAGCCCTGCCCTTTGCAAGCTCGCCGCTCGCCACCATTTCCGATACGACCAGCCCGGCGCCATGCGCATGGGCGCGTTGCCGGAACGGTTCGTCGGTGATGCCCGACATGGGCGCGAGAAATACGCGATTGCGGATTCTCACGCCACCCACATCCAGCGGCGAAGCCAATTTGGTCACATCAGGCATGCACAAAAACCAAGCACCTTCGGTTGCTGCACATTCTCTAGCCAGAACGGCGGCAATGTGCAACGCGCAATGTCGTGACATTAAGGCGCATTTGGGAAAAATACGGATCGCCGCACCGCATCAATCCTGGGTCTTCCAAAAGCGATACCACTTTTCGGGATCATGCGTTAAGCGTCTCGGCATGAGAGATGCGAGCGAAAAGCAAGCTGCGGACGACAAGGTCGCCGTGGTCATCGTTGCTGCCGGCCGCGGCGCGCGCGCCGGACAGGCCAAGGGGCCGAAGCAGTACCAGCAAATCGGCGGCGGCGCCGTTATCGCACGCACGCTCGGCGCCTTTCTGACGCATCCGAAGATTGGACCTGTCGTCGTTGCTATCCATGCCGACGACGGCGCGCTTTTCCGCCGTGCGGCCGGTGCGAACGCCGACCGTGTCGTCGCGGTGACCGGCGGTACGTCACGGCAGGAGTCCGTCCGCCTTGGACTGCTGGCGTTGAGAAGCAATGCGCCGGGCCGGGTCTTGATCCATGATGCGGCCCGGCCGTTTGTCGATGCGGAACTGATAGACCGCACGATCGCCGCCATTGGCGAGCGCCAGGGGGCACTGCCTGCCTTGCCCGTTGCCGATACGCTCAAGCGCGAAACGGCCGAAGGCATGATCGGCGAAACCGTGTCCAGGGCCGGGCTTCATGCCGCACAGACACCGCAAGGCTTTCCGTTCTGGCCGATCCTGGCTGCGCACGAAAAGGCTCATCATCTGGGCAAAGCGGATTTCACCGACGATGCGGCAATCGCCGAATGGGCGCATATTCCGGTGAAGATCGTTCCCGGCTCGCCGGACAACGTCAAACTGACCTGGGCACGGGATATTGCAATGGCGGATCAGCGGCTTTCCAGCGCCCCGCGTTTTCCCGACATCCGAACCGGCAATGGCTATGACGTCCATGCGTTCGTGCCCGGCGACCATGTCACCCTGTGCGGCGTCGCCATTCCACACGATAGGAAGTTGTCCGGCCATTCGGATGCCGATGTCGGTCTCCACGCCTTGACCGACGCCCTGCTCGCCACCTGCGGCGCCGGTGACATCGGCACGCATTTCCCGCCCTCCGACCCGCAGTGGAAAGGGGCCGCTTCACGCATCTTCGTCGAACACGCGGTGAAGCTGGTGCGCGCGCGCGGCGGACGCATCGCCAACGCCGATATCACCCTGATCTGCGAGGCGCCGCGCGTCGGCCCGCATCGCGAGGCCATGACCGAAGCGCTTTCGGCAATGCTGCGAATTTCGCGCGATCGCATCTCGATCAAGGCGACAACCAATGAGAAGCTCGGCTTCGTCGGCCGTGAGGAAGGCATAGCGGCCATCGCGACTGCCAGCGTTGTATTTCCAGGGGATGTCCCTGAATGAGCAATAGCGGTCTCGCAGATGCCCTGCTTAAGGCCTGCCAGCAGCGCGGCATGATGCTGGCGACGGCGGAGAGCTGCACCGGCGGCATGATCATCGCCGCGCTGACCGACATCGCCGGCTCTTCCGCGGTGGTCGATCGCGGCTTCATCACCTATTCCAACCAGGCCAAGACCGAGATGCTCGGCGTCTCGGCCGCTACGCTCGAGGGGCACGGCGCGGTCTCGCGCGAGACTGCGGTGGAGATGGCGGCCGGAGCCTTGGCGCATTCGCCGGCCGGGCTCGCCCTGGCGGTGACCGGCATCGCCGGTCCGGACGGCGGCTCGGCGGAAAAACCTGTCGGCCTGGTCTGGTTCGGCGTTGCCGTGGCTGGCCGGCCGGTAGTCAGCGAATGCCAGCTGTTCGCCGACAAGGGCCGCGATTACATCCGCAGGGAGACGGTCCGTCATGCGCTTGAACTGGGTCTGCGCGCGCTCGCTGCGGATCAGGCCGTCGATGGCGCGCCGTAGATGATTTCGGCCCGTTTCTCGAACGCCTCGGAGAACATGCGGAAGGCGCGGTCGAACATGGTTCCCATCAACGCACCCAAAATGCGGCTCTTGAACTCGTAGTCGATAAAGAAGCAGACGTTGCAACCAGCGCCGTCCGCCGGGTCGAAGCGCCAGACATTGCTCAGATATTTGAAAGGGCCGTCGATGTATTTGACATCTATGGCGTTCTCGTCCGGCTTCAGCAGCACCTGCGTGGTAAAGGTCTCGCGGATCGCCTTGTAGCCGATGCTCATGTCGGCGATGAGCAAGGTGCGCCCGTCGCGTTCCTTGCGTGAGCGAACCGTCAGTGCCTCGCAAAGCGGCAGGAATTGCGGATAGGATTCGACATCGGCGACCAGAGCGAACATCTGCTCCGGCGTATGCGCAACGCGGCGATGGGCTTCGAATTGTGGCATAAAACCAGTGTTAGGCGGACTTTTTGAGAAACGCTTCGCGCGCCGCGCGCAACCTGGCAAAGTCGTCCCCGGCATGGTGCGACGAGCGCGTCAGCGGGCTCGACGCTACCAGCAGGAAGCCCTTGGTCCTGCCGATCGTCTCAAAGGACTTGAATTCCTCCGGCGTGACGAAGCGGATCACCGGATGGTGCTTCTTCGACGGCTGCAGATATTGGCCGATGGTCATGAAGTCGACATTGGCCGAACGCAAATCGTCCATCAGCTGCAGAATTTCGTTCCGCTCCTCGCCAAGGCCGACCATGATGCCGGACTTGGTGAAGATCGAGGGGTCAAGCTCCTTGACCCGCTGCAAGAGCCTGATCGAGTGGAAATAGCGCGCGCCCGGCCGAACCGTCAGATAGTTAGACGGCACGGTCTCGAGATTATGGTTGAAAACATCCGGCCTGGCCGCCACCACGATCTCCAGCGCACCGTCCTTGCGCAGGAAATCGGGCGTCAGGATTTCGATCGTCGTCGACGGGGTTGCTGCCCTGATCGCACGGATGACATCAGCAAAATGCTGGGCCCCGCCGTCGGCCAGATCGTCGCGATCGACGGAGGTGATGACGACATGGCTCAAGCCCATTTGCTTGACCGCATGCGCGACGCGCGCCGGCTCGTCGGGATCGAGTGCGGTCGGGATGCCGGTGGCGACATTGCAAAAGGCGCAGGCCCGCGTGCAGATCTCGCCCATGATCATGAAGGTGGCGTGCTTCTTCTCCCAGCACTCGCCGATATTGGGGCAGCCCGCCTCTTCGCAAACCGTCACCAGTTTGTGAGACTTCACGATTTCGCGCGTCTCGGCATAGCCTTTCGACATCGGCGCCTTGACGCGGATCCAGTCAGGCTTGCGCAGTACGTCCTGATCCGGCTTGTGCGCCTTTTCGGGATGCCGCAGGCGCGGCGCATTGGCAATCGTGTCGAGGACGGTGACCATGTGAAACCCGGCTCATTGGCAAGCGCTTGTCCAGCGCTCGCTCTACCCACGTCATCTAGGACTTTTCGGCGAAAAGAAAAAGGCCGCGATCACGCATGCCGCGGTGACCTTTTTCGCATAGCAAGTGCCGACAGAGGTTAGCGGCGCACCAGTCGTCCGACCGCAATCAGAATGCAGGCACCGATGAAGCCGGTGATCAGATAGGCTATCCAGCCGACGCCGAAGATGCCGATGTTCAGGGCCTGCAAGATGGCGTTCAACACGATTGCGCCGACAATGCCGAGAATGATGTTCATGAGGATGCCGGTATTGCTCTTCATGACCATCTCGGCCAGCCACCCCGCCAGGCCACCGATGATGATGGCTGCAACCCAGCCCACGCCGTTCATTTCCATATGCCCTCTCCTTGTATGATGGATGATGCCTGCGAAACGAATTGCTCTGCCGTCGAGTTCCTCTGTGTCTTCCGTGTGAGACTCGCCCCAACTAATTTATCATGCATTCAGTGCGCGACCATAGGCGTCGAGTACACTCTCCTTCATCATCTCCGACAGCGTCGGGTGCGGGAAGATCGTGTGCATCAGCTCTTCCTCGGTGGTCTCCAGATTCATCGCCACGACGAAGCCCTGGATCAGTTCGGTTACTTCTGCGCCGACCATGTGGGCACCCAGTAACTGGCCGGTCTTCTTGTCGAAAATGGTCTTGACGAAACCTTGGTCTTCGCCCAGCGCAATCGCCTTGCCGTTTGCGGCGAACTGGAAGCGGCCGACGCGGATGTCCTTGCCATCGGCTTTCGCTTTGGCTTCCGTCAGTCCGACCGAGGCGACTTGCGGATTGCAATAGGTGCAGCCCGGGATCTTCAGCTTGTCGATGGCATGCACGCCGGGGAAATTGGCGATCTTTTCCACACAGACCACGCCCTCATGCTCGGCCTTGTGGGCGAGCATCGGCGGTCCGGCAACGTCGCCGATGGCGTAGACGCCCGGCACATTTGTCTTGCCGTAGCCGTCGACGACGACGCAACCGCGGTCCGTCTTCACGCCGAGCGTCTCGAGGCCGAGGTTTTCGATGTTACCCTGTACGCCGACGGCCGAGATCATACGATCGGCGGTGATCTTCTCGACCTTGCCGTCCTTCATCTCGACATGCGCCGTGACCGAGTTAGTGCCCTGCTCGACCTTGGTCACCTTGGCTTCTAGAATGATCTTCATGCCCTGCTTCTCGAACTGCTTCTGCGCGAATTTCGAGACCTCGGCGTCCTCGACCGGCATCACAGCCGGCAGCAGTTCGACCACCGTCACCTCGGCGCCCATGGTGCGGTAGAACGAGGCGAACTCGATGCCGATGGCGCCCGAGCCCATCACCAGCAGCGATTTCGGCATCTCTTTCGGCACCATGGCCTCGAAATAGGTCCAGATCAACTTGCCGTCCGGCTCGATGCCGGGCAATGCGCGCGGCCTCGCTCCGGTCGCCAGAATGATATGCTTGGCGCTGTAGGTGCCCTCGCCCTTGACGCCCTTGGGCGCCGGCGGCTGCGGCTCCATCGGCTTCTTCGACGATTTCGACACGACGATCTCGCCAGGTTTGGTCAGCTTGGCTTCGCCCCAGATGACGTCAACCTTGTTCTTTTTCATCAGGAAGCCGACGCCGCCGTTGAGCCGCAGCGAGACCTTTCGCGAGCGATCGACGACGGCGGCTGTGTCGACGCTGACCTTGCCATCGATCTTCAGGCCGTAGTCCTTCAGATGATCCGAATAGTGCATGATCTCGGCGGAGCGCAGCAGCGCTTTGGTCGGAATGCAGCCCCAGTTGAGGCAGATGCCGCCCAAGTGCTCGCGCTCGACGATCGCCGTCTTGAAGCCAAGCTGGGCCGAACGCACTGCAGTGACATAGCCGCCGGGGCCGGAGCCGATGATGATGACGTCGTAGTTCTCAGCCACGGCTTTCTCCTTCACAATTCCAACATGAGGCGCACGAGCGGCGCCAGCGCTTGCCCGACGTTCCGCGTGTTTTCCGCGTCCAGGTGGACGCCGTCGAGCGGCGTGGTTTTGGCCACCGTGCCGGCATCGAAGAAGCCGCAGCCGGCCTCGTCGGCAAGGGCGGAATATTGCGGCGCCAGCCGCTTTGACGCGTCATCGCCGCCGGCGAACATTTCCTTGAACTCGGCGTTTTCCGTGCGGCTGACTACGGGCGGCGCGACGATCAGGATCTGCGGCGCCGGCCAATCGAACGGGTAATCGTGACCGCGCACGATGTCGATCAGGCGTTGCATGCCTTGTTTGGCCGCGACCGGATTACCGTGAATCCACGGCTTCATATCGTTGGCTCCGAGCATGATGACGATCAAGTCGATCGGTGCGTGCGTCGTCAGGATTGTTGGCAACAGCCTTGCGCCATTGCGGTCCGCCCCGGCCAAGTGATCGTCGAAGGCGGTGGTTCGGCCATTCAGGCCTTCGGCGATGACCTCGACGCCGCTGCCCAATGTTGCCTGCAGCACGCTCGGCCAGCGATCCGCCGGCGGATGACGGCCGAGGTTTGCCGCGTCATAGCCCCAGGTCAGCGAATCGCCGTAGCAGAGGACCGTCTTCATGTGCCTGCCCCGCCGAAACCTGGTTGCGAGCGCGCCAATCGCCAGCGCACGAAAAGCCACTGGACCAGCACTGTAGCGATGCCCGGCAGAACGAGACCGGCGACTACGGGAAGATCGCCCGACCACTGGCTCTTGCCTGGGGGCTGGGAGAAAGTCCAGCCGATCAGGGCAACTCCAACGAGCACAAAAAACGCTACCCCTATGGTCGCCGTCAGCTTTGTTGCCCGTCGTGGGTCCGACATGAATTGTGCGATGAAGAACGCGACCGTCACGAGGACGGTGACGAGAACCGAGATCATGAACACAAGGATGTACTCTACGTCGGCATTGGTGGCGACGGCGAGCCACTGCGCCACCAATCCGCCCGCCAAACCGGAAAGAAAAAAAGCAAAAAGGCTGGTGAAGAATTTCCGCACCGCCCTGTTCCCCTCTCTTAAACCAGCATGCCCATCGGGTTTTCGACCATGCGTTTGAAGGCGACGAGCAACTCGGCGCCGAGCGCACCGTCGACGGCGCGGTGATCGGTCGACAACGTCACCGACATGATCGTGGCGATCTTGATCTCGCCGTTCTTCACCACTGCGCGTTGCTCGCCGGCGCCGACCGCCAGGATCGTCGCATGCGGCGGGTTGATGACGGCAGAAAAATCCTTGACGCCGAACATACCGAGATTGGACACCGCCGTGGTGCCGCCCTGATATTCTTCCGGTTTCAGCTTGCGACTACGGGCGCGGCCGGCAAGATCCTTCATCTCGTTGGAGATGACGGACAGCGTCTTTTCATCGGCACGCCGGATGATCGGGGTGATCAGGCCGCCGGGGATCGACACGGCAACGCCGACATCGGCATGCTTGTGCTTGACCATGGCGTTTTCTGTCCACGACACATTGGCATCCGGCACCGCCATCAGCGCCATGGCCAGAGCCTTGATAACCATGTCGTTGACCGAAAGCTTGTAGGCCGGCGTTTCGCCCTTCTCGGTCTTCTTCGCCGGGGCGGCCGCATTGATCTGCGTGCGCAGGGCCAGAAGCGCGTCGAGCTCGCAGTCGAGCGTCAGATAGAAATGCGGGATGGTGGTTTTGGCCTCGACCAGCCGCCGCGCAATGGTCTTGCGCATATTGTCGTGGGGGACCAGCTCGTAGGAGCCTTCGGCAAACAGTTTGAGCACCTGCTCGTCGGACATTGGTTTGGGTGCTGCGGCCGCAGGCGCCGGAGCGCCGGCGGGCGCCGCTTTTGCTGCTGGTGCCGCCTTGGCGCCGCCACTGGAAATTGCGGCATCGACATCGGCCTTTACCACGCGGCCGCGGGGGCCGGAGCCTGTCAGCGCCGCGACATCTATACCAGCTTCGCTGGCGATGCGCCGGGCCAGCGGCGAGGCGAAGATGCGCTCACCGTTTGCGTGGCCGTTGGCGACCAGCACCGCGTCCGCCTTAGGCGTAGGTGCGGCAGGCTCCTGCTTCGACGCTTCGGGCTTTGATGTTTCCGCTTTGGCGGCTTCCGCTTTCGGAGCCTCAGCCTTGGCCGGCGCAGCGCCATCACCGCTTTTGACGGCAGAAGCAGCATCCTCCCCCTCAGCCGCCAATACCGCGATCAGCGCATTGACCTTGACGCCTTCAGTGCCGGCCGGAACCACCAGCTTGGCAACCGTGCCTTCGTCGACGGCTTCGACTTCCATCGTTGCCTTGTCCGTCTCGATCTCGGCAATCACGTCGCCCGGCGAGACCTTGTCGCCTTCCTTGACCAGCCACTTGGAAAGGTTGCCCTCTTCCATTGTGGGCGAAAGCGCCGGCATGGTGATGTTGATCGGCATTTTGTCCTCCCGCCCTGCTCAGCGATACGTGACGGCTTTGACCGCCTCGACGACCTCGCCGACATTGGGCAACGCCAGCTTTTCGAGGTTCGCCGCATAGGGCATCGGCACGTCCTTGCCGGCAATGGTGATGACCGGTGCGTCGAGGAAATCGAAGGCGCGCTGCGAAATTTGGTTGGCGATATGGTCGCCGACCGAGTTCTGCGGAAAGCCTTCCTCGACCACCACGAGGCGATTGGTCTTTTTGACCGAGGCGATGATCGTGTCGAAGTCGAGCGGGCGGATGGTGCGCAAGTCGATTATCTCGGCATCGATGCCCATGCCGCGCAACTCCGCCTCGGCCTTGATCACGTAGGTCATACCGATGCCGAACGAGACGATGGTCACGTCCTTGCCGGATTTGTGAATGCGCGCCTTGCCGATCGGCAGCACGAAATCGTCCATCTTCGGCACGTCGAAGGAGTGGCCGTAAAGGATTTCGTTCTCGAGGAAGATGACCGGGTTCGGGTCACGGATCGCCGCCTTGAGCAGACCCTTGGCGTCGGCGGCGGTATAGGGCATCACCACCTTCAACCCGGGAACATGGCTGTACCAGGCGGCATAGCATTGCGAATGCTGCGCGGCGACGCGGGCAGCCGCGCCGTTCGGGCCGCGAAAGACGATCGGGGCGCCCATCTGGCCGCCGGACATGTAGAGCGTCTTGGCGGCTGAATTGATGATCTGGTCGATCGCCTGCATGGCGAAGTTGAAGGTCATGAATTCGACGATCGGCTTCAGGCCGGCCATCGCCGCGCCAACACCAACGCCGGCAAAGCCGTGCTCGGTGATCGGCGTGTCGACTACGCGCCGCGGACCGAATTCCTGCAACAGGCCTTGTGTGATCTTGTAGGCGCCCTGGTACTCGGCGACTTCCTCGCCCATGACGAAGACGTCGCCGTCGCGGCGCATTTCCTCAGCCATTGCGTCGCGCAACGCTTCACGCACCGTGGTCGAGACCATTTCGGTGCCGGCCGGGATGTCCGGATCGGCGGCAATTTCCAGCCTGGGTGCGGCGGCAACAGGTGCTGCCGCTTCGCTCTTGGCCGGAGCAGCAACGGGGGGCGGAGCAGCCGCGGGCGCTGCCGCTTGCGACACGACAGCCTCCTCGCCAATGCCTTCGCCCGCCTCGTCGATGTCTTCGCCATCGACGGCCAGCACAGCGATCAGTGTGTTGACCTTGACGCCTTCGGTGCCGGCAGGAACCACGATCTTGGCAAGCGTGCCGTCGTCGACGGCTTCGACTTCCATCGTTGCCTTGTCGGTCTCGATTTCGGCAATGGCGTCACCGGCCGCGACCTTGTCGCCTTCTTTCTTCAACCACTTCGAAACATTACCCTCTTCCATGGTCGGCGAGAGGGCGGGCATGAGTATTTCGATCGGCATGTCCTTGCCCTCTCGTTAAAGTACGATGTCGGTCCAGAGCTCGGACGGATCTGGCTCCGCGTCGTTCTGGGCAAATTCTGCGGCGTCGGCGACAACGTCGCGGACTTCCTTGTCGATGGCCTTGAGTTCGTCCTCGCTTGCCCATTTCTTATCGAGCAGCCGCGCCTTGACCTGCTCGATCGGGTCACGTTCGGAGCGCATTTTCTGCACTTCTTCCTTGGAGCGGTATTTAGCCGGATCCGACATCGAATGGCCGCGGTAACGATAGGTCTGCATTTCGAGAATGAGCGGCCCGTTGCCGGCGCGGCACCATTCGGCGGCGAGGTCGCCGGCTGCCTTTACAGCGCGCACATCCATGCCGTCGACCTGGATGCCTGGAATCTTGAAGGACGCGCCGCGGTGCGAGAAATCCGTCTCGGCCGACGAGCGCGAGACCGAGGTGCCCATGGCGTAGCGGTTGTTCTCGATGATGTAGATCACCGGAAGCTTCCACAGCGAGGCCATGTTGAAGCTTTCGTAGACTTGGCCTTGATTCGCCGCGCCATCGCCGAAATAGGTCAGCGTCACATTGTTGTTGCCGCGATAGCGGTTGGCGAACGCAATGCCGGTGCCGAGCGACACTTGCGCGCCGACGATGCCGTGGCCGCCGTAAAAATGCTTCTCCTTGGAGAACATGTGCATCGAGCCGCCCTTGCCTCTGGACAGGCCGCTACGGCGCCCGGTCAGTTCGGCCATGACGCCGCGCGGCGACAACTCCATGGCCAGCATATGACCATGGTCGCGATAGGCGGTGATCATCTGGTCGCCATCGATCAGCGCCATCTTCATGCCGGTAACGACCGCTTCCTGCCCGATGTAGAGGTGGCAGAAACCGCCGATGAAGCCCATGCCGTAAAGCTGGCCGGCCTTTTCCTCGAAGCGGCGGATGAGCAGCATGCGCCGGTAGGCGGCAAGCTCCTGGTCTTTGGTGAATTCAACAGGCTTTGGGGTGGAAAGGCCCGGCGTTTTGCCGTCCGATTTGGATTTGGCAGGCGCTTTTCTGGTGGCGGTGGCCATGCATCACTCCCTGTTGGCGTCTCTTGGCGGACAGCGAGGGAGATCAGTTCTCCCACCGATTTGAGGCAGGCTAACATGCAGGGAAGGCTTTCGCCATGCCGAAAACGCATGGCTGTCATGCATCTAAGCAATTAAAATCATTGCAAATATCACCGATTAACTGAAATCAGGTTATCTTGCAACCGGCAGCATGATGGTGATCTCGTCCGCGTGGGACAGATTAAGCGCCTTGCGCGCCTGCTCGTCCAGCATGTCCTTCTCCAGGGTGCCCTCATGCATCAGCTGAACGCGGCGCTCGAGATCGATCCGGCGCGCCCTGACGGCATCGAGCCTGCCCTGCAATTCGGCAGTCTCAGCTTCGAGCTGATACTTGGAATAGATGCCGAACTCGCCATGATAGGCATGGAAGCCGAAATAAGTCAGGAACACCACGCAGAGCGAGGGGATGATCAGCCGGCCGGTGTTTCTTTGCTTGTGCTGGCGTGTCCACATGGTCCGAATCCTCTACGCCGCCTTTGTCGCCCGATTGTGCTTAATGGACGGTTACAGCCTGTTGGATTCAGAGCCAGGAAGCAAAAAAGGGCGGGAATGTCCCCGCCCTCGCCGCCACGGATTTTCTCTCGAAATCAGCTTTTCACGATCGACTTGCCGGCATATCGCGCCTGCTTGCCGAGCTCCTCCTCAATGCGGATGAGCTGGTTGTACTTGGCCATGCGATCCGAGCGTGACAGCGAGCCCGTCTTGATCTGCCCGCAATTGGTGGCAACGGCGAGGTCGGCGATGGTCGAATCCTCGGTCTCGCCCGAGCGGTGCGACATCACCGCGGTATAGCCGGCCTTGTGCGCGGTCTCGACGGCGTCGAGCGTTTCGGTAAGCGAGCCGATCTGGTTGACCTTGACCAGGATCGAATTGGCGACACCCATGCGGATGCCGTCGCGCAGCCGCGCCGTGTTGGTGACGAACAGATCGTCGCCAACCAGCTGCGTTTGCTTGCCGATGAGATCGGTCAGTATTTTCCAACCGTCCCAGTCATCCTCCGCCAGGCCGTCCTCAATGGTGATGATCGGGTAGTCGGCAGCAAGTTTGGCCAGATATCTGGCCTGCACCTTCGGGTCGCGGGTTTTCCTCTCGCCTTCATAGACGTAGTTGCCACCCTTGAAGAATTCGGTCGCCGCGCAGTCGAGGCCCAGCGCAACCTCTTGGCCGGGCTTGAAGCCAGCCTGCTCGATCGATTCCATGATGAAGTCGAGCGCGGCCGGCGCGCTCTTCAGGTTGGGGGCAAAGCCGCCCTCGTCGCCGACATTGGTGTTATGGCCGGCGTCCTTCAGCTTCTTTCGCAGCGTATGAAAGATCTCCGAGCCCCAGCGCACGCCGTCGCGCAGCGTCGGCGCGCCGATCGGCAGGATCATGAATTCCTGGAAATCGATCGGGTTGTCGGCATGCGCGCCGCCATTGATGATGTTCATCATAGGCACCGGCAGCACATGGGCCTTGGTGCCGCCGACATAACGATAGAGCGGCAGGTCGGCGGCTTCGGCCGCAGCCTTGGCCACAGCCAGCGACACGCCGAGGATGGCATTGGCGCCGAGCCGGCTCTTATTGGGCGTACCATCGAGCTCGATCATGGTCTGGTCGATATGAATCTGATTCTCTGCCTCCATGCCGCCGATCGCCTCGAACAGCTCGCCGTTCACCGCCTCGACCGCAGTGAGCACGCCCTTGCCGAGATAGCGGGGGCCGCCATCGCGCAGTTCGACCGCCTCATGCGCGCCGGTCGAGGCGCCGGACGGCACCGCGGCGCGACCCATCGAGCCGTCTTCGAGCACGACGTCGACCTCGACGGTCGGATTTCCGCGGCTGTCCAGGATTTCACGCCCGACAATGTCGATGATGGCCGTCATTGCGATGTCCCCGATTGATCGATTGAAGCGTCGCGCACCTCTTAGCCAAAGCGCCGCAAAACGCAATCGGGGCACTTGCAAATATTGCCCGTGCGCTACGGATTCACGAAGCACGAAGCGCTGTCATCATTTGTCATACGCGGCATGCCGGTTTCTGGTTTATGGCTGTTGTCGCGCGGGGCGAAACAGGAGGAGTTTCGCCATGTCCCAGTTGAGCGGTATTGTGAGTTTGTTCCTGATCGCGGCTGCGTTCCTGACGTCGTGCGACAATCAGCAACCCCCGCAGGGATCGTCGCCTTTGCCGGCCCTGCAGATTGCGCAGTAGCATCCCGCCACATCGAAAGGCCCCGATTTCCCGGGGGCCTTTTTGATTCCAGGAGACTTAGTCAGTGCCAGTAAGGTCAGTGCCAGTAAGGCTCGACCTTGTAGTAGTTGTATGAGGCATCACGCGCGGCCTCGCCGTCGGCGCCGGTCAACTCGTTGATCGAATAGGAAGGAGCGGCCATCAGCTGGTCTTTGGTGAACGGCACGACATAGCCGCCCTTGTTCTCGTCATAGTCAAGGCTCGCCCACGGAATGGCGTGGTATTTCTCGCCGATGCCGAGAAATCCACCAAAACCGATCACGGCAAACATGATTCCGTTCGACAGTTTGTCGAGCATGACGTCCTCGATGTCGCCGATATGCGTGCCTTCCGTATTGTAGACCGATGTGCCGATAACCCGCGAAGCGGCGATGGCTTCGGTGTGTCCCGTCTGGGTCGTCATGGTGTGCTCCTCGTCGTCGTTGACATTAGATTTTGACAATGATGGCCGCGGGCTAAGGTTCCAGGCAGGTTCGAAATTCTTCAAAGTTTTCCTGGCGGCGCTGCTGTGGCGCAACTGCTGGTTCAACCCACGCTTTTGGCAATGCGATCGAACGCCATCAGCCGTTCAAGCAATGCGGGAAGATCCTTTAGCGGCACCATGTTGGGACCGTCGGAAGGCGCGTTGTCGGGGTCCTGGTGCGTCTCGATGAAGACGCCGGCGACGCCAACCGCGACGGCCGCGCGCGCCAGCGTCTCGACAAAGCGCCGGTCGCCTCCAGACGAACCGCCCTGCCCACCCGGCTGCTGCACGGAATGGGTGGCATCGAAAATCACCGGCGCGCCGATCTCGGCCATGATCGGCAGCGCCCGCATGTCAGACACCAGGGTATTGTAACCAAAGGATGCGCCGCGCTCGGTGACCAAGACATTGGCATTGCCGGAGCCAATGATTTTGGCGACGACGTTCTTCATGTCCCACGGCGCGAGGAATTGCCCCTTCTTCACATTGACCACCTTGCCGGTTTTTGCCGCAGCAATCAGCAAATCGGTCTGGCGGCTGAGGAAGGCAGGAATCTGCAGGATATCGGCATGAAGCGCGACGATCGCGCATTGTTCCTCAGTGTGGACGTCGGTCAGGATCGGCAAGGCAAAATTCTTGCGCAAGTCGTCGAAGATCGGCATTGCCGCTTCAAGTCCCGCGCCGCGCGTGCCGCCAAGCGAGGTGCGATTGGCCTTGTCGTAGCTGGTCTTGTAGACGAGCCCAATGCCGAGCCTGTCGGTCAATTCCTTTAGCGCACCGGCCATGTCGAAAGCGTGCTGCCGCGATTCCAGCTGGCATGGACCAGTGATCAGCGATAGGGGCGCGCTGTTGCCGAAAATGACTTTGCCGACCGCAACGGAAGAGTTCGGCATCAGTGGATTGAGCTTGTTCATGCGATCTCCCGGAAAATGAAGGCTGCGCCCTGCCCTGGCGCCGGCGGCACGATGGTATCACCGCCGCGCATGTGGTGTTCCACAGAATTGGCTGCAAGCAGCTTGGCGACGGCATCGCCGTGCCTAATCGAAAAGACGATCCCAGCAAAGCGGAGTTCAGATGGTGCGCCGGCAGGAATGCCGAAGCGTGCCGAATAGGCTGCAGGATCCAGAACGGTCACGACGGCATTCGGCAGCTCATAGACAGTGCCGCCGCCCTGCGCCTCGATTCCGGCTGCGATCGAAATCAAACGGCCTTGTTCGAAAGGTTCGCCAGTGACTGCCACGACTTCGACAATGCCGGTTGCGCCATTAGCGTGGGCCTGCAACGCAGTGCGGTCGACGTTCGGCGCATTGATCCGCTCGCAGGCGAAGAGAAAAGCGTCCGCTGTCTTGCCTGTAGCCGCGAAGGCCAGTTTGAACGATGCGGTATCGCTCTTTCCCGCCGCATCGGTGAAGGCGCGCGAAAAGCTTAGCGCGTCTCCCGCCGACAGACCGGCTTCCATGTAGCGCGCGTGGTCCGCGGCGGCGCTTTCGGTGCCCAGCGCCACGGCAGAAAATCCTTCATCGCCGTTTTCTTCGCGATACGTGCGATCACGCACGACAAAGACATTGCGGTTCGCGATCGCCGTTGCCACGGCCTGCCGGTCAGCGACCGCGAGCGGCTCGACATAGGTGCCGTCGGTGAGAAAAACACAGCAGTTTTGCGTTCCGAAAGGGTGGATACCTGTCGGCGCAACGGTAAAGCCGAGCAGGGTCAAGCGCGCCCGCGCAACATCGAGGCTTGCTGTCGGCAGCACCAGGTGATCGAGCGGATGAGGCCTTGCGGGGGTGTTTTCGGTCATGTCCCGCGCGATGTGCCTCATTCCTGAAAATGGTTCAAGGGCTTAGCCGGTGCCTCAGCGGCGATCGCAGGCCTCGGCCGCGAGGAGCCGACTTGCCGCCCGCAAAAATCATCCTAGCTCATTGCCATGGGAAGAGACCTTTTCATCGCCCTAGCCGTTATTGCGATAGCAGTTATCGCCGTGCTGATCTGGAACGCTCCAAAGCGGCCGGGCGTCGATCTGACCGAAACCTCCGCGGCTCAGACGGAGTGAAGCGGGCTACGGCGCGGAGCTCCTCCGCGACGTCAAATCTGCCTTGAGGGCGGTCAACTTGCAACGATGTCGGCCGAATAACGCAATTCGCGTAGCGGTTTGACCCGGCTGGTCGTCTCTGCATAGAGCGGATGCGCCTTGTAGGCGGCGAGCGCCGCTTCGTCCTCGAACTCGGCGTAGACGACCACATCGATCTCATCCGAGAGCGGGTCGACCTTGGTGTTGAGCGTTACCTCGAAATGACGCGAATGAGGTATCTTGCCAAGCGCCAGGAGGCCCGTGCGCACTGCCTCGACATCCGCTTTATGCCGTGCGCTGAAGAAAACGATATGCCGGATCAACCCAGCCTCCTCGACCGTTGGACCGGCGTTCTTTTGTGTCAGCGGCAGCGTGCCGTCAATCGGCAGGTTTGTCGCGTCTGCGAACCATAGCTGCGAAGAGAAACTACACCATGCTCGTTACATAGTGCACGATGCGGGTCACCTCCCTGACCGTCCTGTCGAGGTAGCGGCCTTGGTTGTAAATGCCGTCCCAGATCAGGAAAAAGGTGACAGTCGTGATGACGATGACATAACGCATGACTAAAACTAGCGCATATGGACGGTTGCAACCATAGCGATTCCAACGCTGCTGGGGACCCTTCCCCGAATTTAATGGCCTTTGTGGTCTGTCTGCTGCGATGCTTGCTGGCCAGAATGGCGCTACCGCCACAGGGCGCCTTGGAAAGATAACCCCGCTCGGCTTCGACGACCGCTTCCCGCCTCGATCGACCGACTGCCACACCATTATTCCGGCGGGATTTCGACGGACGCGCTGGATCCGGTCATGCCGCCGTCAAGCGGCGTTTCGCACCACCTGCTTGAAGAGGCCCCCTGTCTCAAACGGATTGGCCGTATCGGGGCAGTATCTTAACGCTGAGACAGTTTCGAGCCGACGTTCAAATCCTCGCCTCAAAGAGTGATGCGGTATTTTGCAAAGCCCGCTTCGCCCTCGCCCGCCGGCTCGATCTTCAGCGACTTCACTTGCGCAATAAACTCCTTCGCCTTGGCGCCGGTCTCGAATACGACGCGGGTTCCCGGCAGTGGCGCAAACGACCAGTTGGCGTCCGCCGACGGGTTGATGGTGCCTTTGCTGACGATATAGCGCACGATCACATCGCGGTTGGTGTCGGGCGCTTCGTAGATGATCTTCGAGGCATTGATCTCCGGGAAATTGCCCCCGCCGCCGGCTCGGTAGTTGTTGGTGGCGACGACGAATTTCCGCTTGGGGTCAATCGGTTTGCCGTCGAACATCAAGTCAATGATGCGGGTCGAGCCAGCATTCACCAGCCCGCCCTTCGAATCATATTTCGGTGGCTGCGACAGATCGATCTTGTATGTGACGCCGTCGATCACGTCGAAATTATAGGATGGGAAGTCAGTGTTGATGAGCGCCTGGTCGGCTTTGCCCGGTTCGATCCGGTTGAAGATGCCGGCCGACATTTCCAGCCATTCTTTCACCTCTGCCCCGGTGATTTCAACGGCGCGCACCGTGTTTGGATAGAGGTAGAGGTCGGCGACGTTCTTGATGGCGATATCGCCCACCGCCACGTCGGTGTAATAGTCGGCGCCGTTGCGCCCGCCCGCCTTGAACGGTGCCGCCGCCGACAACAGCGGCATATCCTTCCACTCTGTGTTCTTCAGGATGTCCTTCAAGTACCAGGTCTGCGCCTGGCTGACGATCTGCACCGATGGATCATCGGCGACCAGCGCAAAATAGGAATAGAGCGGCGCCGAGGTTTTGCCGACCGGCCGGCGCACATAGGCAAGCGTCGCCTCGTGGTCCGGTTTGAGCGCGTCGATGATGCGCTGGTCGTCCGCGACGGTCGGCTTGTTCGTTTTGTCGACCCGCTCAAAGATCGGCCTGGCCTCAGAGGTCGCCGAGACGATTTTCCACGTCGATCCGTCGCGCTCCAGCAACAGATCGATCAGCCCCATGTGCGAGCCCCAGAAGCCGGCCATGACGGCGGGCTTGCCTTGCAACGTGCCTTTCGCCGTATCGACGGCTTCCAGCGACTGAAAGTCCTTCTTGCCGGGGAAGACCAGATGCTGGTGACCGGTGAACACCGCATCGATACCTTCGACACCGGCAACGAAGAAGGAGGCGTTCTCCATCATGTCACTTTGCTTCACGTCGATGCCGGAATGGGAGAGCGCAATGACGATGTCGGCGCCTTCTTCCTTCATTTGCGGCACCCACGCCTTGGCCGCCTCGACGATGTCGCGTGTTTTGACGCTGCCCTCGAGATTTTTCAAGTCCCAGACCATGATCTGCGGCGGCACGAAGCCGATGATGCCGATCCTGATCGGTTGCTCGGCCCCCCACCCGTCTTTGATCTTCCTGTCGAGGATGACGTAAGGCTTGAGATAAAGCCTGTCGTCGCGCGGGTTCGCGGCGAGCTCCGTGCCGCGGATCAAATTCGCGCAGACAAATGGGAAATTGGCACCGGCCAGCACCTTGTCCATGAACGACAGGCCGTAGTTGAACTCGTGGTTGCCGAGCGTCGAGCATTCGTAGCCGAGCAGGTTCATGCCCTTCATGACCGGATGCAGATCGCCATCCTTCATCCCCCTCTCGTAGGCGATGTAGTCGCCCATCGGGTTGCCTTGCAGAAGGTCGCCATTATCGATCAGCATCGCGTTGGTTGCTTCCTTGCGCACGGCTTCAATCAACGATGCCGTTCGCGACAGCCCCATCGTGTCGTTAGCTTTGTCGGCGTAGTAGTCGTAAGGCAGCACATTCACGTGGATGTCGGTCGTCTCCATAATCCTCAGATGCGCCTGATTGGCTTGAGCCCGGGCGGAGAACGGGTGCAGCATGATCAGCGCTCCGCTGGCGGCGACGCCGGCGAGGAAATCGCGGCGTGAGACGAGGTGGCGCAATTGGGACATTCGTTTTCTCTTTCTTCCACGACGTGACAAGTCCTGCCCGAAGCAAAGCTTCGCGCCGAAATCCAGTCGAGTCCAGAAGCCGATTCCATCAAGAGGAGGTGACGCGCCGATGAATGTCCGGCAGCGAACAATCAGCCCTTGTCGTCGTCGCCCTGCGTGATCAGCCGCGCGCTGCGCTGACCGGTGAAGTAGATCCATAGCCAACTCAGGGAAACCGCAAGCCGGTTACGAAAGCCGATCAGGAAGTAGATATGCGCCAAGCCCCATAGCCACCAGGCAAGCCGGCCGGTAAGCTTGATCCAGCCGAAATCGATGGCCGCGGCGCGCTTGCCGATCGTCGCCAGGTCGCCGTCATGCCTGTAGCTGAAAGGACGCGGTGTCGTGTCACCGGTAAGCCTTGCCTTGATCGTGGCGGCGACATGCCGTCCCTGCTGCTTGGCGGCGGGCGCGACGCCCGGCACCAGCCGGCCATCCGGCCGCAGGACGTGCGCTGCGTCACCGATGACGAAAATCTCCGGGTTTCCCGGCACACTCAAGTCGGGCTCGACAAGCACCCTGCCCGCGCGGTCCGCTGCCGCGCCGAGCCATTCGGCGGCCGGCGAAGCGGCGACGCCCGCCGCCCACAGGATTGTCCTGGCCGGCAAATGTGTGTCGCCGAAGACGACACCCTCGGCATCGCAGCGCGTAACCGCCCGGCCGAGTTCGACGGTCACGCCGAGCCGTTCGAGCGCCTTCGTTGCATAATCGGAGAGTTCGGGAGCGAAATTGGAGAGGATGCGGTCACCGGCCTCAATCAGCACCACACGCGTCTGCCGCGTGTCGATGTTGCGGAACTCGCCGCGCAGCGTGTCGTGCGCCAGCTCGGCAATGGTGCCGGCCAGTTCCACGCCGGTCGGCCCGCCGCCGACGATCGCCAGGGTCAGCAATGCCTGGCGCTGGGCGGGATCGGTTTCCCGCTCGGCCTGCTCGAAAGCCAAAAGAATACGCCGTCGAATGGTGGTGGCGTCCTCCAGCGTCTTCAGGCCAGGGGCGAACGGTTCCCATTCGTCATGGCCGAAATAGGCGTGCCGCGCGCCGGTGGCCAGCACCAGCGTGTCGTAAGCGACCGTGCCGCCGTCCTGCAGCAGCACGCGCTTGCCGGTGCGGTCGATGCCGGTAACGGTGGCGAGCAGCGTCGTCACGTCCTTGCGCCTGCGCAGAAGATGGCGGATCGGCCAGGCGACTTCGGAGGTGGCCAGCGCCGTCGTCGCCACCTGGTAGAGCAGCGGCTGAAAAAGGTGATGATTGCGCCTGTCGATCATCGTGATGCGCACCGGCGAACCGGCTAGTGCGCGGGTGAACTCGAGGCCGCCGAAACCGGCACCTACGACGACGACGTGATGGTTGGCTGTGTTCATCTCGCTCATCCCTCTCGCCAAGGCTGATGTAAGTATCGTTGTGCAGTGCAGCAATGCCTGCGCTGCAACTACCTGGGAGTCGTCGCTTGATGTCGTGAATACGCATGCCGCGGACTCGTTCCCGGATATAGCCTGCGTCCAGGATACTACTTGGTTGGAACTGTATATTGCAGGTGAAGCATGGCTAGCGATGAAGACGAAGGCTCAGCGCAGTACGCCTCGCCGCCTTGTTTTATGCACGAGCTCGATCCGGAGTTCCAAGCGCCGCTATCCGACTGGACCGACGTAAGGCGCTGGCGCAAGGCCGAGCGCGAGCGGTTGATCGCATCCCGCCTTGCCGTTTCAGCCGACACGCGCGCAGCTATGTCGCAGCGTATTGCCGAAGGGCTCGACGCGGTGATCGGCGACATCGCCGGCCGTTTGGTCAGCCTCTACTGGCCGTTTCGCGGCGAGCCGGACCTGCGTCCTTGGATGGAAACCGTTAACGCGCGAGGCGGGCGCACGGCGTTGCCCGTCGTCGTCGAGAAAGACCGGCCGCTTGTCTTTCGCGCCTATGCCCACGGAGACCGGCTGGAGAAGGGCGTCTGGAATATCCCGATACCGGCTGACGGTGATCCGGTGTTGCCCGACGTCGTCATTTCGCCGATCGTCGGCATCGATCCCGGGCAGTTCCGCTTGGGTTATGGCGGCGGCTTCTTCGATCGCACGCTTGCCGCGATGCCGTTCAAGCCGCTGGTCATCGGCGTCGGCTACGAGTTGCAGCGCATCACCACCATCTACCCGCAGCCGCACGATATTCCGATGGACCGTGTGGTGACTGAGGCATCCAAGGCCTAGGCGAGTTCGGGGCCTAGGCGAGTTCAGGCTTCATTCCCACGGCTGTGCGATCGACGATTTCGCGCAAGGCAAAGGACGAATTGATCTTCGTCACATGCGGCATTGCCGACAGCCACTCCTTGTGGATACGTTCGTAGTCGACGAGATCCTTTGCCGCTATGCGCAGGATGTAGTCATATTCGCCCGACATCAAATGGCAGGATAAGACGTTCGGGCAGCGCTTTATCGCTGCCTCGAAATCCGACAACGTCTTCTCGAATTGCCCGGACAGCGATATATGCACGATCGCCGTCATCTGGTGCCCAAGTGCAGCGTTGGACAGCCGGGCGTGATAGCCGCGGATGGTTCCGGATTTCTCCAGATTGTCCAGCCGCCGCGAGCAGGCCGACTGGGACAGGCCGACCTTCTCGGCGAGCGCTGCGTTGGGTATCCGCCCATCCTTCTGCAACGTCTCGAGAATGGCGATATCAATCCTGTCGAGCGGCATTTTTGCGGGTTCCTGCGACAATTCTAATGTTTCGCGCAACGATTATCGAACAGTGGCTTCTCAGGCAAGCGCATTCGCAAACACTTACCGAACGATTCGTGGTTCACTATCTCTAGACAGGGAACGAGCCCCAAAGGGCCGGATCAGGAGAAGAACGATGCGCATCGGCTGCCCCCGGGAAATCAAGAATCACGAATATCGCGTCGGCCTGACGCCGGGTTCGGTCCGCGAATATGTCGCGCATGGCCATGAAGTGCTGATCGAGACCGGCGCCGGCGCCGGCATCGGCGCCGACGACAACGCGTATCGTGCCGCCGGCGCCACGATCGCCAAGACGGCAGCCGACGTTTTTGCCAAGTCCGACATGATCGTGAAGGTCAAGGAGCCGCAGCCCAACGAATGGGTTCAGCTCCGCGACGGCCAGATCCTCTATACCTATCTGCATCTTGCCCCGGATCCGGAGCAGACCAAGGGCCTGCTGGCCTCCGGCGTGACCGCGATAGCCTACGAGACCGTCACCGACGAGCGCGGCGGTCTGCCGCTCTTGGCGCCGATGTCGGAAGTTGCCGGCCGCCTGTCGATCCAGGCGGGTGCAACGGCGCTGCAAAAGGCCAATGGCGGCCGCGGCGTGCTGCTTGGCGGCGTGCCCGGCGTGCTCCCCGGCAAGGTAACCGTGCTCGGCGGCGGCGTCGTCGGCCTGCATGCTGCACGGATGGCCGCCGGCCTTGGCGCCGACGTCACCATCATTGACCGCTCGATCCCGCGCCTGCGTCAGCTCGACGACATCTTTGGCGGCCGCGTCCACACCCGCTACTCGACCGTCGAGGCGCTGGAAGAAGAATGTTTTTCGGCTGACATCGTCGTCGGCGCCGTGCTGATCCCGGGGGCAGCAGCGCCCAAGCTGGTGACGCGCGAGATGCTGTCGGGCATGAAGAAAGGCGCCGTGCTGGTCGACGTCGCCATCGACCAGGGCGGCTGCTTCGAGACCTCGCACGCCACCACCCATGCCGAGCCGACCTATGAGGTCGACGGCGTCATCCACTATTGCGTCGCCAACATGCCGGGTGCGGTGCCGGTCACCTCGGCCCACGCGCTCAATAATGCGACGCTGCATTATGGCCTGCAGCTCGCCGACAAGGGCCTCAAGGCGCTGGTAGACGACCACCATCTGCGCAACGGGCTGAACGTCCACAAGGGCAAGATCACGAATCGTGCAGTGGCCGAAGCGCTCGGTTACGAGCTGGTCGAGCCGAAGGCCGTTCTCGCCGCCTGAGCTGTCCGAATCTGCCTCTCCAGTGCCCGTCGGATTCGTCCGACGGGTTTTTCTTATGTCGAAAAACTGAAAAGTGTCGGGCGCGCGGAATAACCGGACAACAAAAAAGCGGAGCCAAAGCCCCGCTTCCTCGGTTGTCGAAAATTCCCGCCGGTTCATCCGCGGTCGGCAAATCGATCGACAGTGTCTTTCTACCGCTTGTATGCGACGGGAGTACGACAGCCCCAAGCCGGTGCAGCCTGTCCGGTTACGCGCGGTCGATCCGGCACTGATAGCAATTGTTGCGCGCCGAGCGGATGTGGACGTAAGCGATGTCGTCGCGTTCGAACAACGTCTCTGCCCGTGCGGCAATGGCGTCGGTCGGAGTGACGCCGCCGCTGCCGTAAACGATGCGGTCGTCCTTGCCGTAGCCGCGCACGATGTAATCGCTGCTTTCGAGGATTTCGGGAGCCACTTCCACCTCGGCGGCGCGTTCGCATTCTACCGCATGCAGGAAGATCGGCCCGGTTTCAGCATAAGGCTGCAGCTCCGGAAAAGGCCGATAGGCCAGAACAAGATAGTCTTCTCCCGCAGCAACGTTCTTCAGGCAGTGACGGCAAGGCACTCCGTCGCCGTCCGAAACCTTCTGCTCTGGTTTCAGGCCATAAGCGTCCGCTCCGCCGCGCTGAAGTGCGCGGACCGCATCGGTCGGCAAGGCTTTGAATTTCACGGTCATGGCGAAATCTCCGGTTCTCCTTGACCGGAAATTATGCTCCCAAAGCCGAGCTTCCCACCCGATTCCTGCCGAAATGGATCAATCCATCAGCGCGTCGAGACCACGAACCAGACCTTTGATCTGCTGTACCCGTCTGATGGCGAGCAGCGTGCCCGCCACGTAAGGCGCTGCGGACGAGCCGGCGTCATGGCGTATGGTCAGCCGCTCGTCTGGCAAACCGAACAGCGCCTCGCAGGACAGGATGTAGGACGGGAGGCGAAGCGCGTGCACTTGCACCCCCTCGCCTGCGCCGACCGCACCACCGCGTGTGGCCGGCACGCCGGAGACCTCGGAGACCGGCTTTGCCGTTGAGGCCTTGCGGATGTCGGCCAGCGCTTCAGCAAGCTCTCGTGCGGTTCCGGAGGGCGCGTCGGGCTTCTTTGCACTAGCATAATCGATGACCTCGACATCCGGCACGTATTTTGCCGCCATAAGTGCAAACCGCTTCATCAGCGTGGCGGTGATGGAAAAGTTGCCAGCGGCAACAACGCCGACGCCATTGGCGCGCGCCGCGGCGTCGATCTCGGCATAGTCGGCAGCTCCCAGTCCCGACGTGCCGATCACCGTGTGCCGTCCGTTGTCGATGGCGAGCAGCACATGGTCTTTCACGACATGCGGCTTGGTGAAGTCGACCAGCACGTCCGACGGCGCCTCCAGCGCCTCGGCCAGCGAGGCCGAAACGGCAATACCATTAGCCGGCATACCAACCAGCAGACCGGAATCCTGCCCCGCGCCGCTGCGTGATACAGCCCCGGCCAGCGCCATGTCGCCCTGCGCCCCGATCGCCGGAACCAGCGCTTTGCCGACCCAGCCGGTCGCGCCGGCCATTACCACGCGTATTGCCATCGTGCGATCCTCCATCACCCATCGGGTTTTTAGACGATAGCGATATGGAAAGAGCCAAGCTCATTCAAGTCGAGCTCGCCTTTGAGTGTTGATCCAGAGACTCTGGGACATTGCAAAGACAAGCTGAAGCGCGGATGAACGGGCCTGAAAATCAGGGCCGCATGACGCTGGCCGCGCGCTCGGCAAAAGACATCGGATGTACGACCTCCTT
Source organism: Mesorhizobium sp. M0968 (assembly GCF_040319065.1). Lineage (NCBI taxonomy): Bacteria > Pseudomonadati > Pseudomonadota > Alphaproteobacteria > Hyphomicrobiales > Phyllobacteriaceae > Mesorhizobium > Mesorhizobium sp. M0968. Next base: position 42,235 of record NZ_JAMYNL010000021.1, on the reverse strand, counting down.
TTTTTGCGCCACTGGCGTAAAGCCGAGTTTTTGATAGAGCGGCAGTGCTGCTGGGTGATCGAGGGTGCAGGTCTGCACCGTCACCCGCTTTGGCCCGTGCGACCATGCCGCGGCGATTGCCGCACCGAGGAACCAGCGGCCGATGCCTTGCCCGGTCGCGTGCTCCATCATTCCGAAATAAGCGAGTTCCACTTCCTCCGGCAAATGCGGCTTGAGGTCGAAGAAGCCGGCCGGCGCACCATCCAGATAAAGCACCCTGATGTCGCGGTCCTCGCGGTGGATGCCCGCCGCAAGCTCCTCGTCGCTCAGCCTCAGCACATTGACCCAGTGCCATTTGCGGCCCACCCGATCCATCAAATAGCGGTAGAAATGCAGCGGAATGTCTTTGGTCTTGAGCAGCGCGATCTGGCGGTTGTACGGCAGCGGCGGCGAATAGGCAGGTGGCACATGCATTTCGAGAAACGTCACGGTGACGTCGATGTCTTCCAGCGATCCGTCTTCCATCCCCGTCAGTCCTTGCCCGTCACGACGGGCGTGTCGGAAAGCCCGCCCCATTCGGTCCATGAACCGTCATAAAGCCTGTTGTCGGCATGGCCAAGCGTCTCCAAAGCCAGCGTGACAGCTGCCGCGGTGACGCCCGACCCGCAGGAGGTGACGACCGGCTTCGACAGGTCGATGCCGGCTCTTTCGATCACTTTGCGCAGCCTGTCCTTCGGCAACAATTCGCCGTTTTCCGAAAGCGCCGAAAATGGCACGTTGTGCGCGCCCGGCATATGGCCGGAGCGTATGCCGGGGCGCGGCTCCGGCTCGGTGCCGGCAAAACGGCCAGGCGAGCGCGCGTCGGCGATCTGGCTCTCCCCCGTCTCGACGATCCGGCGCATGTCGGCAAGGCTGGCGACGCGGGCGGCATCGAAGTTGGCATAAAACACGCAAGGCGCGATCTTCGTCGGCTCCGCCGTCACCGGCCGTCCGGCGGCTTTCCAACGATCGAACCCGCCGTCGAGTATATAGACCTGGAACACGCCCATGACGCGAAACAACCACCAGGCGCGCGGTGCAGAAAAGAACCCTGGCCCGTCATAGACAACAATCGTGTCATCGGCCGAAATACCCATCGCGCCGACATATTGCGCGAAATGCTGCGGCGACGGCAGCGTGTGCGGCAGAGCCGCGTCGGGGTCCGAAACCGCATCCTGGTCGAGGAAGCGGGCGCCTGGAATATGCGCTGCGTCGTACTCGGCGCGCGCGTCACGCTTTTGCGCCGGCAGATACCAGGACGCGTCGACAATCGTCAGGCCGGGTTCGCCGAGCCGCTTCTGTAACCAATCGGCATCGATGGTGAAAGGACTGTCGTCGGCCATCTTTTCTCTCCTGTCCCGCCCGTCGCAGTCCTATATCAGGCTGGCGGCATAGGACCAAAGCGAATGCGGAAGCGCCGGTTCTCGCGGCCCTTCTTCTCGATCTTGCCGATATGGATCTCGCCGATTTCGCTGGTGCTCTTTACATGGGTGCCGCCGCAAGGCTGGCTGTCGATCGAAGCGTTCTCGCCGATGCAGACCAATCGGATCCTTCCCGTGCCGGCCGGAGGCCGCACATTCTTGGATTTCACCAGGCCCGGATTGGATGCCAGTTCCTCGTCGGAAATGAGCCGGGTGAAGATCGGGTGGTCGGCTCGCACCAGTTCCATCAGTCTGGCCGTCACGCCTTCCTTGGTAAAGCCGGCATCCTGGATGTCGAAATCGATACGGCTGTCGTCCTCGGAAACCGCGGCGCCGGTGATCGGGAACGGACAGACGACGGTAAGCAGGTGGCAGGCAGAATGCATGCGCATCAGCAACTGCCGCCGCGGCCAGTCGATGGCAAGCCTCATGCGCTCGCCCACCTTTGGAACTGCCTGCTCCGGCGCCGGTACATGGATGATCTCGTCCTTGGTTTCGCCGGTGATCGTAGCGGCAATCGCTATGCCGGTGCCGTCGGCGCGTTCGAGGCTGCCGGTGTCGCCCGGCTGCCCGCCCGATGTGGCGTAAAACACCGTCCGGTCCAGAATGATGCCGCCGCGATCATTGACTGCGACGACGGTGGCGTCGGCCGTCCCCAGATAGGCGTCGTCACGAAACAGCGCTTCGGTCTTGTGCGCCATCACGCAACCCTTTCGAACGGTACTGAAATCGTGCTCTGTTGCTCCATCCACCCCGGCACCGGCAGCTTCTTTTCGCGCAGGAATTCAGGATTGAACAGCTTCGACTGGTAGCGCGTGCCGTAGTCGCAAAGCATGGTCACGATAGTGTGGCCGGGGCCTAGCTCGCGCGCCAGGCGAATGGCGCCGGCAATGTTGATGCCCGTCGAACCGCCAACGCAAAGCCCCTCCTCCTGGATCAGGTCGAATACGATCGGCAGCGCGTCCTCGTCGGGGATCTGGAAGGCAAAATCGGGTGTAAAGCCTTGGAGGTTGGCGGTGATCCGCCCCTGCCCGATGCCTTCGGTGATCGAACTGCCCTCGGATTTCAGCTCGCCGCTGGTGTAGAAGGAATAGAGCGCTGCCCCCAGCGGATCGGCCAGCGCGATCTTGACCTGGTTGTTTTTGGCCTTCAGCCCGAAACCGACGCCTGCCAGAGTGCCGCCGGAACCGACCGCCGACACGAAACCATCCACCTTGCCGTCGGTCTGGTTCCAGATTTCTTCGGCCGTGGTGCGGATATGGCCGTCACGGTTGGCGACATTGTCGAACTGGTTGGCCCAGATCGCGCCGTTCGGCTCGCTCTTGGCCATCTGCTCGGCCAGCCGGCCCGACAGCTTCACGTAGTTGTTCGGGTTCTTGTAAGGCACGGCGGGCACTTCGATCAACTCGGCGCCGAGCAGTTTGATGGTATCCTTCTTCTCCTGGCTCTGGGTGTCGGGAATGACGATCACCGTGCGGTAGCCGAGCGCCTTGGCAACCAGTGTCAATCCGATGCCGGTATTTCCGGCCGTCCCCTCGACGATGACTCCGCCGGGCCGCAGCAGCCTGCGCTGCTCCGCGTCGCGGATGATAAACAGGCCGGCGCGGTCCTTTACCGACTGCCCGGGATTCATGAATTCGGCCTTGCCCAGGATCTCGCAGCCGGTTGCTTCCGAGGCCTTGTTGAGGCGGATCAGGGGCGTGTTGCCGATCACGTCGATCACAGAACGGGGCATGGAGATTCCTTTGTGGGTGCGGCGAAACCCTAGAAACCCGAAGCTTCGGTTTCAAGGCAAGAATTTGCCTGGTCCAGTCGCATTTCGCACACTGCAATTGCTGCAGCCAGGAGCGCCCGATCGGTATTCATTTCAACCATGTACCGAAAAGCACTCTTTTCATTCGATTTCTTCACCGGTAGAGCACAGGCTAAGAAGAGCCGGCGGGGCGCAACATGACACTCTATCGGGCCAATCCGAAGCATGGCGTCGCCTGGATTACGGGCGGCAGCAGCGGTATCGGCCGTTCGCTGGCCAAGGATCTTGCCGCTCGGGGCTATGTCGTCGCGGTGACTGCGCCAGATGACCATCCGATCGATACGCTCATCGTCGAAACGGCGCAGATGGCGGGCCGTGTCGCAGCCTTTCCCTGCGACGTGACCGACGAAAAACGCATGGCAAAGACGGTTGCGGCGATCGAGAAAGATCTCGGTCCGATCGTGTTGGCAGTGTTCAACGCGGGAAGCTATATCGCAACGCCGGGCGAGGATCTTGTCGCGCGCAATTTTCGTCGGTCTTTCGAAGTCAATTATTTCGGCATCATCAACGGCCTGCTGCCGGTCATCGAACGCATGCGCGTGCGCTCGCGCGGCCACGTCGTGCTGATCGGTTCGGTCACCGCCTATTTCGGCTGGCCCACCACCGCCGCCTATGGTGGCACCAAGGCGGCGGTCAATATCCTGGCCGAGTCGCTGAAATACGATTTCGACAAGATGAACGTCCGCATCCAGGTGATTAATCCAGGCTTTGTCGACACGCGGCTGACCGAAAAGAACTTCCTGCCGATGCCGGGCTTGATGCCGGTCAATCTGGCCTCGCGCCGCATCGCGCAAGGCATCGAATACGGCGGCTTCGAAGTCACTTTCCCACGCCGCCTGAGTTGGACGCTGAAACTGCTCAGGATGCTGCCGAGGCCGTTCTGCCGATGGGTGATCAGCACGGTCACCCGCTGGAATGCGCGGCCGCTGAATTTCGACCGCAAGCCGCCAGTCGAGTAGGATCGGTGATGGGCGAGCGATCGTGTTTGCGGGTCGCTGGGGCGCCGCACATGAATTGGTACCGGTCGACGATACCGGCGACCCGGACAACCACGCCATTGCCGGCGACGCGCTGTCGCCATCGACCACGGTTTTCCTCGCGCAGCGGATCGTCGTGTGGATCGAGGCGGTGGTAAAGTGAACCAAAGGCCCCCAAAGCAAGAGAGCGACCGAAGCATCGCTCCGGTCGCTCTCTTCAATCGTGTGTGACCAAGCCAGGCTTGGCCGACCGCAACACGGTCAGATTATGCGGCCCGCGCTGCTGGCCGCTTGCCGCCGAAGCGGCGCTTGTTATTGCCCTTGAAGGGCTTGGCGCCTTCCGGCTTGCGCTCGCCCGCAAAGGCCGGCTTGTCGCCGAACCGCTTCTTGCCGAAGCCGTTGTTTGCGCCGCCGGGCCGCCTGCCGTCGCGACGGCCATTGTGGTCGTTGCGATCGTTGGCCGGTTCGAAGCTGCGCTCGTTCTTCTCGGCGGGATTGCGCTGCGGATCGGGGCTGCCGAGATGGTCGGCAACGATCGGCAGCTTGGTGCGGATGATGCGCTCGACCTGACGCAGCTTGCTGTTTTCAGACGGGTCGCAGAGTGTGATGGCGATGCCGTCCATGCCGTTGCGGCCGGTGCGGCCGATGCGGTGGACATAGCTCTCCGCCTCGTCCGGCAGGTCGAAATTCACCACATGGCTGATGCCGGGCACGTCGATGCCGCGTGCCGCAATGTCGGTCGCCACGAGAATGCGCACCGAACCCTCACGGAAATCGTTGAGTGCCTTCTGACGGGCATTCTGCGACTTGTTGCCGTGGATGACGGCGGCCTTGAAGCCGTCGCGCTCGAGATCCTTGGTCACCCTGTCGGCGCCATGCTTGGTGCGCGAGAAGATGATGACGGACTTCATCGCCTCATCGGCAAGCATGTTGGCCAGCACCTGGCGCTTCTGCTTGGTGCGGGCAAAGACGACGCCCTGCACGATCTCGGCGGCCGCGGTGCTGTGAGGAGCGACTTCGACGCGAATCGGGTTCTTCAGCAGGCCTTTCGCCAGTTCGGCGATTTCGGCCGGCATGGTCGCCGAGAACAGCACCGTCTGACGGTCCGGCGCCGTCGCCTTGGCGATGCGCTTCACGTCGTTGATGAAGCCCATGTCGAGCATGCGGTCGCCTTCGTCGAGCACCAGCCATTTGGTGTCGGCAAGCATCAGGTCGCCTTCACGCACAAGGTCGGTCAGCCGACCGGGCGTTGCGATCAGGATGTCGACGCCGGGCGCAACCTTCTTCACCTGGCTGAAGCGCGAGACGCCGCCCAGCACGAGCGCGGTCGAGACATGCGCGCCCTTGGCGAGCAGCTTGATCATCTCCTCGATCTGCACCGCGAGTTCACGTGTCGGCGCCAGGATCAGCGCTCGGGCCGTCTTCGGCCGGCGCTTGGTACCAAGTGCGATGATCTTCGACAGGATCGGCAGCGCGAACGCCGCCGTCTTGCCCGAGCCGGTCTGGGCGATGCCGAAAATGTCGCGGCCTTCGAGCTGCGGCGGGATCGCCTGGGCCTGGATCGGCTTCGGATCGGTAAAGCCGGCGGCATTGGTGGCCTTGAGCAGTGCGCCGGTGATTCCAAGTGCGGCGAAACCGTTCGGTTCCGCAGTGTCCTTACCGGTCAAAGTGTTTTCATTGGTCAAAATATTCTTCTTTCATGCGGCTCCTGGCCGCAAACATCGATGGCGGCAGGGCGCAACCTGCCGTCGAAAATTGTCATGAAACGACAAGGCGGGCGGACGTCATCGTCCGCACGGCTGCGCTGTCGTGCCCGCAGGCTTCATGCCACGGGGCTTTTTCGCCACCTTGCCGATATGTCGGGAAGAGGGAAAACAGACGCAACCAGTCTCATTCATCGAGAAGGCCGGAGTGTCCCGGCCCAAGCGCCTATGCCGCCGCATATGGCCCAGTTCGCATCGAAATGCAAGGGGCCTGATGTTGCAGCGCAGCAAAAGCCATGAGGAAGCGGCGCTTGCGCTCTCTCGCGGGCATGATTACCACAATGCAGCTTTCCGTTTCGGGGACCGGTCATGAAGGACGTGCTGAAGGAACTCGAGCGCCGCCGCGAGATCGCCCGCATGGGCGGCGGCCAGGCCCGCATCGACGCCCAGCACAAGAAGGGCAAGCTGACCGCCCGCGAACGCATAGACGTCTTTCTCGACGAGGGCTCGTTCGAGGAGTTCGACATGTATGTCGAGCACCGCTCGACCGATTTCGGCATGGAGAAAACCAAGATCGCCGGCGACGGCGTCGTTACCGGCTGGGGCACCGTCAACGGTCGCCCGGTCTATCTTTTCGCCAAGGATTTCACCGTGTTCGGCGGCTCGCTGTCCGAGGCCCATGCCGAAAAGGTGGTCAAGGTCCAGGAGATGGCGCTGCGCAATCGCGCGCCGATCATCGGCCTTTACGACGCCGGCGGCGCCCGCATCCAGGAAGGCGTGGCGGCGCTCGGCGGCTATGCCGAGATCTTCCAGCGCAATGTACTGGCCTCTGGCGTCATCCCGCAGATTTCACTGATCATGGGCCCCTGCGCCGGCGGCGATGTCTATTCGCCGGCGATGACTGACTTCATCTTCATGGTTCGCGAAACCTCCTACATGTTCGTCACCGGGCCGGATGTGGTGAAGACCGTAACCAACGAGACGGTCACCGCCGAAAGCCTCGGCGGCGCTTCTATCCACACGACGAAGTCCTCGATCGCCGACGGAGCCTACGACAATGACGTCGAGGCGCTGCTGCAGATGCGCCGGCTGGTCGATCTGCTGCCCGCTTCCAACACGGCGGAAATTCCCGAGATCGAATGCTACCAGTCGGTCACCGATCACGATCTGTCGCTCGACAGGCTGATCCCCGACAATGCCAACAAACCCTACGACATCAAAGAGTTGATCCTTAAAGTTGCCGACGAGGGTGACTTCTTCGAGATCCAGCAGAATTTTGCGAAAAACATCGTCACCGGCTTCGGCCGTATCGAAGGCCGCACCGTCGGCTTCGTCGCCAACCAGCCGATGGTGCTGGCCGGCGTGCTCGATTCGGATGCCAGCCGCAAGGCGGCTCGTTTCGTGCGCTTCTGCGACTGCTTCGCGATCCCGATCGTCACCTTCGTCGACGTGGCGGGGTTCCAGCCCCGCACCGCGCAGGAATATGGCGGGTTGATCAAGCACGGCGCCAAGCTTCTGTTCGCCTATGCCGAAGCGACCGTGCCAAAGATCACCGTCATCACCAGAAAGGCCTATGGCGGCGCCTATGACGTCATGGCGTCAAAGCATTTGCGCGGTGACATGAACTATGCGTGGCCAACGGCGCAGATTGCGGTGATGGGCGCCAGGGGCGCAGTCGAGATCATCTATCGCAAGGATATCGGCGACGCGGAGAAAATTGCAGCGCACACAAAAGCTTACGAGGATCGCTTCCTATCCCCCTTCGTTGCCGCCGAGCGTGGCTATGTCGACGAGGTGATCATGCCGCATTCGACCCGCCGCCGCATCGCCCGCGCGCTCAGGATGCTGCGCAATAAGGATATGCAAAACCCCTGGAAGAAGCACGACAACATTCCGCTGTGAGGCGTTGATGTCGCGCCTGGTCCTCGATGTAGGAGCGCGTTTCGGCAGGTTTGCCATCCTGCTCTTCGCCCTGCCGCTGTTTTGCCCAATACTCCTGTGGTTCTGGTTCCTCGATTGCTATCCGCTCGCTGTCATCGCGACTGGCGTTGTTGCAATCCCAGCCGCGATGCTGGCCATCGTTCTGTTGATCGGGACATTGTTCGCCGGTTTTCGACCCAGCAAGGTGGACGGGATTACTCGGGAATCAGCCGCGAAATTGTGGGCTGTCTGGGAGAGTATTGCCGGCAAACACCGCGCCAGCCGCACGAGCATCATCCTGAGCGACGATCTCAACGCTAGCATCGGTGAAGAGCGGCCGTTTCTGGGCCTGCTTGGTCGCAGGGCAATTCTCACCGTGGGCCTGCCGCTGCTCGCAGCGACCGACCAAAAGGGGTTTGCGGCGATCTTGGCCCATGAGGACGCCCATCTGAAAAATAAAGATACAAATGGCGGGCTCAACCTGGCCGAACTCGAAAAGAGCTTCGATCTAATCTTCGACTTCGCCCCACCGGGAAAAACCGTTTCGGGCAGCCTGTTCTACTGGATGCTTGGCCCGCTGTCGCGCACGCTGGAGCGCGAAGAAATACGGTTGTCGCGGCGGGCGGAAATTGACGCAGATCGTCATGCAGCGATGTCCGGCGATGCATATGAAACGGCGCGCGCCCTGCTGCTGATCGGTGCTGCCAGTGCGTTCTTCGATGACCAAGTGTATATTCCGCTTAAACGTGAACTGCTTGGCACCGTGGTACCGCCTCGTCCACCACTCGAAAGAATTCTGGCGGCCGCCAGTCACCTGTCGAGGCTTCCCATCCTGCAAGAATATGCGCAAAAGGCCTGGGACGCGCCAGATAACGAAAGCGCGGATCATCCGCCCTGGTCCGAACGCTTGACTGCTCTTGGATTTAGCTCGGCTCCAAAGATAGAACCAGTTCTGGTTTCCGCCTTGTCGAGCCTGCTGAGCGATGAGGTCGTCGCCGAACGCGTCCGGCATTTCGACGGTGAATGGACATCGAACATCGCCGACGACCTCGATCGATAGCTGTCCGCCTGGAGCTACTGCGGCCAATGTCAGAGTCGTCGGCCTATTCCGCTTCCGCTGCTCCGAACCCGGCTCCCATCGTCGCGCGGACGGCGCCCGACCACGGCGTGGCGTGATTGTCGATGCGCATCTGGAAGATGAAGTAGGTCGGCGAGCAGAAGCCGATGCCCTTCACTTTGCCGATACCGGGTGTATCCGGCGGCAGCGACTGACACATGTAATCCTCTCGGCAGAAATGGTCGGCCGAGCAGGCAGGACGATTGCCGCGATTGACGGCGCCGCCCAGGCACTGGTCGAAATTATTGGTCGCCACGCAGGTGTCGAATTTCTTGCCGCCAACCAGCCCGCAAATCTCGTTCGGCATCGGCTTGCCCGTCTTGAAGGCGGCAAAGCTGCGATCCCGGTCATCGCAGCCGCGATAGGCGATACCCGCCGGCACACCGATCTTCGGCGGTCGGCAGGTGTAGGCGGCGCGCGAAATGCCCGGCGCGAACGCGGCGAACTGACCGGTGATGGTATACCGGTCATTGAAAGGCTGTGCCGGGTTGCTGGCGATGGATCCCGTTAAACAAGGGTGGCCGGAAAACATATCTTCGCTGTCCTTGGGCAACAGGCATTGCGCCAGCTTGGTGCGCACGCCGGACGCGGTTGTCAACGGCGTGCAGACGGTGCCGCCACCGCATTGCCATGTCGCGCCGAAGCGGGCCGCATCCTGTGGCATCAGGCACGGCATCGCCATTTCGGCCGGCGAATAGGCAATTTCGCCGGCATCGGTCCATGTCGCCGGCGGCGCGAAGGACAGCGGGCGGAAGCGGTTCGGTTCCTTGCCGTCGGCAGTCGCGTGCAGCCAGGCGACGCGGCGCGGGATGTCGGCGTGGAGATGCGGCGAGATGCCGACCTCGATGCGGTTGAGCGGCGAGGTCGTCTTGTCGTCAAGTCCGATGAAATGGAAGCCGGCGGTCGAACCCGCCTGATGGCAGCCCTGGCAGGCGCCGTTGTCCAGCCGCTCGACCAGTGCCTCCGGCGTGCGCACCAGCTTCAGCGCAGAGAAATCGACACCAGCGAAATCCGCGGACTGGAACAGTGGCGTGAACAGGTGGTTGGCCTGCCGCGCACTGCCGAAGGTCGACCAAGAGATGACCTTCCTTGCCAGGAATTCCTCGGGAATCTCGTAGACGCCGAGATCGACCGCCGCGACATTGGTGCGGACATAGTCGGCAAGTCTTGCTTTCAGCGCAGCGTCTTCGGCGAGACGTGCCGTGTCGGGCGTGTTTTCCAGCGGCTTTTCGCTGACAGCCGCTCCGTCGATGCCGAAAATTCGCATGAGATAGGCAGCCTGCCCGCCGAATTCGGTCTCCTGGCCGGAGGGGAAGCGCACCACTTGCGCATTGAGCTCGAGCTGCTTGAAGGTGAGCGCCGTCCTTTCCAGCGGCCCACCGGTCAGCCAGCCGGCATCGACGCTCTCGTCGAGTTGTGGTGCCCAGCGTCCGGCGACGCCGACACAACCGCCGTCGGCATCCGGCGCGGCATCGTAGACGGCACTGAAATTGAACGGCAGGCGCGAGGCCAAAACCTTGCCGTTCTTCTTGAAGCTGTAGGCGAGGCGATAGATGAAGCGCACTTCGCCGCAACTCGTGTCGCCTTGCAACGCGGCGAAGTCGCGCCGGTCGAGCCGGTTGACCACGCCGACAAGGCGGAAGCGTGCGGCCTCGGTCCTCAGCCAGCGCATGTCCATGACGCGGCCAACATTGCCGTCGGTCACTTCGTAAAGCGGCCGGCCGCCGGCCTTCATCTCGGCCCGCAATGCCGCGACGTCGCTTGCAATCGTTTCGACGATCGCGTGATAGGCCGGAGCCTTGTCATAAAGCGTCTTCAAATCGCCGTTGTCATTGACGCCGAAAATGCCGGCGAGGCCAAAGCCCTTGCTGTCAAGCTGGGCGAGAACGGCCGGGTCGTCGATGATGGTCAGCGGAGTTCCGGCGTTCGCGGCCTGCGCCATGGATATGGCACTAATGATCGCAACGAGCAGCGCAATCAGGCGGTTCATTCGGCAGCCTTCCCGCGGCTTTCAACGAGCTCGCGCAGGACCGGCACCAGCGCCAGCGACAGGTCCTCGGCGATCAGCCCCGGTCCGAAACGGCTGCCGGCCCCGGCATGGATCCAGACTGCCGCACAGGCCGCTTCAAAGGCCGGCATGCCCTGCGCCAGCAGCGCGGCGATGATACCCGACAGCACGTCGCCCGAACCGGCGGTGGCCAACCAAGGCGCGCCATTGCCGTTGATCGCTGCCCGGCCATCGGGGGCCGCAATCACAGTGTCGGCACCCTTGTAGACGAGAGTGGCGTTGGCCCGTTCGGCTGCGGCGCGTGCCTTGGCGAGTTTGGACAGGTCCTTGTCCTCGGCGATATCTGAAAAAAGCCTGGCGAATTCGCCGTCATGCGGCGTCATCACCAGAGCCGGCGCGCTCGGCCGGCTGGCGGCTTCGAACAGGGCATCCGTCGCGTCGCGAAACGAGGTGACGCCGTCGGCGTCGAGCACCAGTCCGTCGATCCCACCGTCTTGCCCACGAGCGCCATTCAGCACGGCCAGGGCGAATTCGCGCGTCTTCTCACCAATGCCAAATCCTGGGCCGAGCACGAAGGCCGATGGCCGGCGGCTGCCGACGAATTCGTCCACATCCGCGACAGTGTCTAGCTTGCGCAGCATGATCGAGGTCAGATGCGCCGCGTTCACATGGATGGCGTTCGCCGGCGACAGCAAGGTGACGGCCCCTGCCCCGCTCCTGGCCGCGGCAAGCGCTGACAGCCGCGCAGCACCCGTCGCCGACGGCCCGCCGGAAAAGACGCCGACATGGCCGCGTTTATACTTATGGGCGTCGACGGCCGGAACCGGAAAGCGGCCAAGCCAGAGCGCCGGAATGTTCTCGAATGTTCGTGGTTCAAGCTGCGCAACAACACTGTCGCTTATGCCGATATCAGCGAGCACGATTTCGCCGCACAGCTCGCGCCCCGGCAACAAAAGATGGCCTGGCTTTTTTCGCGCGAAGGTCACGGTGATTCGGGCGTGGAAAGCCTGACCGAGGACATTGCCGCTCTCGCCTGAAACGCCCGACGGCAGGTCGACCGCGACGACCGGCAAGTTCAATTCCGCCGCAATGTCGATCACCTTGGTGGCGTCGCCGGACAGCGGCTTGGACAGCCCCGCCCCATAGACCGCGTCAACCACGACCGAGCCCATCTCGGCAACGAAATCCGACAGCGGCCGAGCTTTAGCCGGGCATTCCGACGCAGCGAGTGCCGCATCACCTTTGGGCGATCCGGACGCCCACACAGAGACATCGACGGCGCTCTCCCGAAGGAGGCGCGCAACGACATAGCCGTCGCCGCCATTGTTGCCGGGGCCGCAAAGCACGTGGACGCGCGTTGCGTTCGGGTAGCGCTTGAGCACCACGGCAGCAACCGCAGCGCCGGCATTGCGCATCAGGCCAATGCCGTCGAATGGACCAGCGGCAATCGCCAGCCGGTCGGCCTCGGCCATTTCGGACGGAGAAAGAAGTTCGTGGCTCATGCGGGCGACATGCACATCATCTGCCGAAGCATTGTCCAGTTTTTGATCCGACGCAAACTACGAAGGTTATGAAACACACCGGCAATGCCCGGAGCGACGAGTCGGAGGTCCACAGCTGCCCATGAAATACCCGATCTGCCCATTTTTTGTGCGGACGACGGGACCGGCGGTGTGTAGGCTCGCGGCGTTCCTGGCGCATCCGACGCAGGGAATGACGCGAATGTACATTCCCGCGTAGCATGGTATCCAAATCATGTGAGCCCACCCGGCACCCCATCAATTGGCACAGTTCGTGCTTGATTGAGGCGCAAGCGGGGCTCACAACCCGTCTTTTTTGGCAGTGGAGGCCACTTTTTACATGAAAAAGATCGAAGCGATCATCAAGCCGTTCAAGCTAGACGAAGTGAAGGAAGCGCTTCAGGAGGCCGGTCTGCAAGGTATCACCGTTACCGAGGCCAAAGGGTTTGGCCGCCAGAAGGGCCATACCGAGCTTTATCGCGGCGCCGAATATGTCGTCGACTTCCTGCCGAAGGTGAAAATCGAAGTCGTGCTCGGCGACGATGCGGTCGAAGCAGCGATCGAAGCCATCCGCAAGGCGGCCCAGACTGGCCGTATCGGCGACGGCAAGATCTTCGTCTCCAACATCGAGGAAGTGGTGCGCATCCGCACCGGGGAAACCGGCATGGACGCCGTCTGAATTTTCCCGTTAAAAGGCCATGTTCAAAACGTCATCACATAGGGAAGCAGGGACATGACGACAGCCAAAGACATCATGAAGCAGATCAAGGACAACGACGTTAAGTTCGTCGATCTGCGCTTCACCGATCCGAAGGGCAAACTGCAGCACGTTACGATGGATGTCGTCGAGGTCGAGGAAGACATGTTTGCCGATGGCGTCATGTTCGATGGTTCCTCGATCGCTGGCTGGAAGGCGATCAACGAGTCCGACATGGTGCTGATGCCGGATTCCGATACGGTGCATATGGACCCGTTCTTCGCGCAGTCGACCATGGTCATCCTGTGCGACATCCTCGATCCGATCTCCGGGGAGTCCTACAATCGCGACCCGCGCGGCACCGCTAAAAAAGCCGAGGCCTACATGAAGGCCGAAGGCATCGGCGACCAAATCTTCGTCGGTCCTGAAGCCGAGTTCTTCGTGTTCGACGACGTCAAGTACAAGGCCGATCCTTACAACACCGGTTTCAGGCTGGATTCGACCGAACTGCCGTCCAATGACGACACCGACTACGAGACCGGCAACCTCGGTCATCGGCCGCGCATCAAGGGCGGCTATTTCCCGGTGCCGCCGGTCGATTCGGCGCAGGACATGCGCTCGGAAATGCTCACCGTGCTCGCCGAGATGGGCGTGCGCGTTGAAAAGCACCATCACGAAGTGGCCGCCGCCCAGCACGAGCTCGGCATCAAGTTCGACACGCTGGTCCGCAACGCCGACAAGATGCTGATCTATAAATATGTCGTGCACCAGGTCGCCAACGCCTACGGCAAGACGGCCACTTTCATGCCGAAGCCGGTGTTCGGCGACAATGGCTCGGGCATGCATGTCCACCAGTCGATCTGGAAGGAAGGCAAGCCGACCTTCGCCGGCAACGAATATGCCGGCCTGTCCGAGAGCTGCCTGTTCTATATCGGCGGCATCATCAAGCATGCCAAGGCGATCAACGCCTTTACCAACCCGCTGACCAACTCCTACAAGCGCCTGGTGCCGGGTTATGAAGCGCCGGTGCTGCTCGCCTATTCGGCACGCAACCGCTCGGCCTCGTGCCGCATTCCGTTCGGCTCGTCGCCGAAGGCCAAGCGCGTCGAGGTCCGCTTCCCCGATCCGGGCGCGAACCCCTATCTTGCCTTCGCCGCCATGCTGATGGCCGGCCTTGACGGCATCAAGAACAAGATCCACCCGGGACAGCCGATGGACAAGGATCTCTACGACCTGCCGCCGAAGGAATTGAAGAAAATCCCGACCGTCTGCGGCTCGCTGCGCGAGGCTTTGCAGAGCCTCGACAAGGACCGCGGCTTCCTGAAGGCCGGCGGCGTATTCGACGACGACCAGATCGACAGCTATATCGAGCTCAAGATGGCCGAGGTAATGCGCTTCGAAATGACCCCGCATCCGGTCGAATACGATATGTATTATTCGGTGTGATCCGGATCGTTGCAGCCAATAGAAAAAACCCCGGCAGGGACGCCGGGGTTTTTTATTGTGGTGCGATTGGAGAGAAAGTCACAGCGCAGACCTGAGGTCCACGCCATGACGAATGCTCAAGCCGCTGCCGAAACCTCGGCGCTGGTCGGGACGGAGGCGATCGTCTTCAATATCTGCGAGGCGATCTGGTAGGGGTCGCCCTGCGAGTTCGGCCGGCGATCTTCGAGATAGCCCTTGTAGCCGTTGTTGATGAAGGAGTGCGGCACGCGGATCGAGGCGCCGCGGTCGGCGATGCCGTAGCTGAACCTGTTCCACGGCGCGGTCTCGTGCTTGCCGGTCAAACGCTTGTCGTTGTCCGGCCCGTAGACGGCGATGTGATCCATCAGGTTCTTGTCGAAAGCCGCCATCAGCGCTTCGAAATACGCCTTGCCGCCGACTTCGCGCATATAGGCTGTCGAGAAGTTGGCATGCATGCCCGAGCCGTTCCAGTCGGTGTCGCCGAGCGGCTTGCAGTGATATTCGATGTCGATGCCGTATTTCTCGGTCAGGCGCTGCATCAAATAGCGTGCCATCCACATCTGGTCGGCGGCCTTCTTGGAGCCCTTGCCGAAGATCTGGAATTCCCACTGGCCTTTGGCCACTTCGGCGTTGATGCCTTCATGGTTGATGCCGGCGGCAAGGCAAAGGTCGAGATGCTCCTCGACGATCTGCCTGGCGACGGAGCCGACATTGCTGTAGCCGACGCCGGTGTAGTACGGGCCTTGCGGCGCCGGATAGCCACTCTCGGGGAAGCCGAGCGGACGGCCGTCCTTGTAGAAGAAATATTCCTGCTCGAAGCCGAACCAGGCGCCCTCGTCGTCGAGAATGGTGGCGCGCTTGTTGGACGCATGCGGCGTCACGCCATCGGGCATCATGACCTCGCACATAACGAGCGCGCCATTGGTGCGGGCCGGATCGGGATACACGGCGACCGGCTTCAAAACGCAGTCGGAGCTGTGGCCCTCGGCCTGCATGGTCGAAGAACCGTCGAAGCCCCACAGCGGAAGCTGGTCGAGCGTCGGAAACTCGGCATAGTCCTTGACCTGCGTCTTTCCGCGAAGATTGGGAACCGGGGTGTATCCATCGAGCCAAATGTACTCGAGCTTGTATTTCGTCATTCTAGCCTCTCGTTGCTTGATCACCGAACCCTGGATGGCGCCGGGGCGAGCCGGCCTATCCAGCAGCCGACCTGCCGGATTACTAAAATGCAATTCGTGTGCCATTCTCGCCGGCGATGGATGCGGCAAAAGTGAGGTTGTATCCGCCCAAAATCGCTGGTCCGCCGTCATGCTGCGTTCGGATCATCCACAAGCACATTTTGCACAAATAATATGCAAGTACTGATCTTTTCGTAATCATATTGCCTATTTCGATTGCTGAACCTATGTTGGGGAAAGGTTGAATCGGCAAGGTTCTGTCGAAGAAAGGAAACCGACAATGGAAATCACTTCCACTCGTCAGTCGGCCAAAATCCTGATGTTCCCCGTGGCAGCGCGCGCTTCTGCCTCAAATTTAAGCGGAAAGGCTAAGTTCGCGGCAGAACTTGCTTCGTTGCGCAACCGCACGGATTTCGGAAGTGCCTGGTATCATGAGGCAGCGATCGAGGAAGCGAACCAGGATCGGAAGAGCTAAGCCCTGCGCTCGATAAATTGAAAAAGCCCGGCGCGATCGCTCGCGCCGGGCTTTGCTTTGAACCGGGCAGGCCGGCTACTGTTTGGTGTGCAGGTCCGTTCCGAGCGTATCCCTGACAAAGATCATGCCGATGATCAGCGACATCGCCGCGATCACCACCGGGTACCAGAGTCCGTAGTAGATATCGCCCTTGTAGGCGCTGAGCGCGAACACCGTCGCCGGCAGCAGCCCGCCGAACCAGCCATTGCCGATATGGTAGGGCAGCGACATGCCGGTGTAGCGGATGCGGGTCGGGAACATCTCGACCAGGATCGCGGCGATCGGCCCGTAGACCATCGTGACGAAGATCACGAGGATGAGCAGGATACCGATCGTCATCGGCCAGTTGACCGCCGCCGGGTCGGCGAACATGGCGAAGGGACCGCCGCCCGGTACGGTGTAGACGGTGACCTCGGGAGCTCCCGCAGCCTCATCGGCAGTCAGCAGCTTGTCCTTGACCGCCTGGTCGGTCGGAACCATCGCCTTCTCGCCGGCGCGGATCGCGGCCGCATCGAGCTTCAGTTCGGGATTGGCCGCGATGAAGGCTTCGAGCTTCTGATCCGGCACCTTCGCCGCTGCCCGTTTCAGCGGATAGCCGCCGTCCTGAAGCGCCGTGTTTACCGCCTTGGCGAAAACAGCGTCCTTGGCCTTGGCTTGATCGCCGGCTGCGGTAGCGTCATACGACTCAACCGTCTCGTTGCCGATTTTGACCGACGCAGCAGTGCCGGGCGCTGCCGTGGCCACTACGTCATAAGGCACCGAGTTCTTGGTCAGAAACGAGGTGGCGATATCGCAGGACGTGGTGAACTTCGCCGTGCCCACCGGGTTGAACTGGAACTTGCAGTCTCCCGGTGCCGCGGTCACCGTCGCACGGGTGTTCTGCTGCGCTGTGGCGAGCGCCGGGTTGGCTGCCCAGGTCAGCGCCTTGAACAACGGGAAGGTGCAGACGATCGCCAGTGCAAGGCCGGCCATGATAATCGGCTTGCGGCCGATCTTGTCGGAGAGCCAGCCGAACACGACGAAGAAGATCGAGCCAACAGCCAGAGCAATCGCGATCATGATGTTGACCGATTGCGGATCGACCTTGAGCACGTTCTGCAAGAAGAACAGCGCGTAGAACTGGCCATTGTACCAAACTACGGCCTGACCGGCCGTGAGGCCGAGCAGCGCCAGCAGCGCGATCTTGGCGTTCTTCCACTGACCGAAGGCTTCTGACAGCGGCGCCTTGGAGCCTTTGCCTTCGTCCTTCATGCGCTGGAAGGTCGGCGATTCAGAAAGCGACAGCCGGATCCAGATCGAAATGCCGAGGAGGAGGAAGGAAACGATGAACGGAATGCGCCAGCCCCAGGCGGCGTAGGTTTCCTTGGTCATCGACCCCTGGACGATCAGGATGACGATCAGCGACAGGAACAGGCCGAGCGTTGCCGTCGTCTGTATCCACGACGTGTAGTAGCCGCGGCGATCGTCGGGTGCATGCTCGGCAACATAGGTGGCGGCACCGCCATACTCGCCACCGAGCGCCAGGCCTTGCAACATGCGCAAGATGATCAGGATCACGGGAGCGGCGATGCCCAAAGTCGCATAGCCAGGCAGCAAGCCGACCAGGAAGGTCGACAGCCCCATGATCGTCATGGTGACAAGGAAAGTGTATTTACGGCCGACAAGGTCGCCGATGCGGCCGAACAGCAGTGCGCCGAACGGGCGCACGAGGAAGCCAGCGGCAAACGCCAGCAGCGCGAAAATATTGCGCGTCGCTTCCGGAATGGTTGGACTGAAAAAAGTCGAACCAATGAACACTGCCAGCGAGCCGTAGAGATAAAAATCGTACCATTCGAAAACGGTGCCGAGCGAGGAAGCGAAGATGACCTTCTTCTCCTCGCGCGTCATGCCGCGGCTTGTTTTGCCGGCGGTCGATGCCATTGCCATGAGCGTATCCTCCCGTGTGATTCCGTCAGTCCTCGATGCTGCGCGTCATCGTCCGCGTTTCCTCGGAACGCAGACTCAGTGCAGCCACCAGTACAAAAAATGACAGAAAGCGCCGTCCAGAGGCAGACCGTCTTTGGGATTATGACTTTGGTCTAATGTGCAGTGCGAAATAGAAACGACGGTGCGGTCAGCCTTTGAGAGCTTCGAGCAGCGTGACTGCCGCCATCATGTCGCGCTTGCGGGCCGCGCGGTGCGCGACGGCCTCGGCATCATGGCCCCATTGCTCGGCCTGCCAGTCCTCGTCGACATGACCGGCAGCCCAGGCCGCCTCGCCGTCGAGCTCGCCGAAGTCGACGGCCAGCGCCAGCAGCGCCGATCCGGTCAGCGACGTCATGACGTGGATGGCGGCAAGGCGCAGCGGATCGGCACGTTGGGCAAGATGCTGGCCAAGCAGCGCGATACTCTCGCGCGGCTGTTCGACATGGATCACGCCTTCGGCAAGATGGAACCGGGCGCCGAGCGCGCTGCGCACCCAGTCGATGACCGGATCCCAATGCTCGTTCTGCCGGTCGACGAGTCCTTTGGGCGCATCGGCGCGGTAGCAGAGCAGATCGGACGAGGCAAAGCGCAGGATGTCCTCCAGCACGGCCTGGGGATCACTGGCGACGCCATCGATTGCCGTATTGACCAGACGCATCACCGGCATCGTCACCGGGTTGATGGTCTCCTCCTGTGCGGCGAATTCCTCGGCGACGAGAGCAGCCGCCTTTTCGGTCGGCAGCTCCAGCAGCGCCTTGGCCGGCGTGCGGACGGGCTTGCCATCGAGATGGACGGCAAAACCGTCTTCGACCGGTGCTACCGCGACGGTCTTGTAGAAGCGCTTCGGCAGCGGCGTCTTCATCTGGATCTGGGCGCGACGCACCGGGTCCGGATCAGAGAGCAGCTTTCCAGCTTCGAGATCGTTCAATATATCGCGCATGCTCATCCGGGACTTTGTTTTCGGGCCGGCCGGTTGACGATGATGAGTCCGGCGGCGATCAGGGCGAGTGCCAGGAAGATACGAACGGTCAGCGGCTCGTTCAAGAACACGGCGCCGCACAGCACACCAAATACCGGCGACAGGAAAGTGAAGCTCGACAGTCCAGATGCAGGGTAGCGCCGCAGCAGCCAGAACCACAGCACATAGGTGAAGGCGACGACATAGACGGCCTGGAACAGCAGAGCCAAGGTCGGCAGAAGAGTAAAGTTGCGGACGGGCGGCCCGGCAAAGGGCATCACCAAAATGCCGACGACAGCGGCTCCGGCCAGCTGATAGAGCAGCAGCTTTTCGGCGCTGGCCGTCACCAGCTTCGACCGCTTGATGACGATATTGGTCACGGCCCACAGAATGCCGGCACCGAGACTGAGCAAATCGCCACCCAATGTTGCGCCGCCATTGGCGCTCAGTTTATCCGAAAACACCGCGATCAATCCAGCGAAAGCGAGCAGAAGACCAACGAGCTTGCGTGCCGTGATGCTTTCGCCCAGCAGGAAATGACCGCCGACCAACATCCAGAACGGCATGGTGTTGACCAGCAAAGTGTTGCGCACGACAGTGGTATGCTCGAGCCCGACATAGAGAAACAGGAACTCGAGACCGAAAAGCGCGCCTGCCAGAATGCCGGCGACGAGGGTCTTGTCGGGCGTGAACAGCGCAATGCCGCGCCAGCGGCACCAGCCGAAAACACACAAGCCGCCGATCACCGAGCGGGCGATCGACAGGAAAACGGGATCGTAGCCGGCATAGGAGATCTTGGCGGCGACGTAGTTCAGCCCCCAGGAAAAAGTCAGCCCAAACATGATGGCGGCTGCCGCCAGATCGACCGCGTCACGGCGGTCGAGGGTTTCTGTGGCGACGCCCACCAGCGCTAGTCCTCGGCACTCTGCTCGTCGAAACCGAGCAGGTTCCAGCTCTGGCGCATATGCGGCGGCATCGGTGCGGTGACGTCGACAAAGCCCTTGTCGGGATGCGGGATAACGATGCGGCGCGCGTGCAGATGCAGCCGGTTCTGCATGCCGCCTGGAAAATCCCAATTGGTGTCGGCCTCGAAATATTTGGGGTCGCCGATGATCGGGCAACCGATATGGGCGGCATGGACGCGAAGCTGGTGGGTGCGCCCGGTATAGGGTTCCATTTCCAGCCAGGACAGCGTCTGCGCCGCCTGCTCGACTATGCGGTAATAGGAGACGGCGTGATCGGCGCCCTTTTCGCCATGCTTGGCGATACGCACACGATCGCCGTCGGGCGTCGGTTCCTTGATCAGCCAGGTCGAGATCTTGTCCTCGCGCTTCGGCGGCACGCCCTTGACCAGTGCCCAGTAGGTTTTCTTCGTCTCACGCGCCCGGAACGCTTCGGCGAGCTTCATGGCGGCGAGCCTTGTACGAGCGACAACCAGCACACCCGACGTATCGCGGTCGAGCCGGTGCACCAGGCGCGGCTTCTCGCCCTTCTGGTTGCGCCAGGCTTCCAGCATGTCGTCGACATTGCGGGTGACGCCCGAGCCGCCCTGCACTGCCAGGCCGGCCGGCTTGTTGAAGACGAAGACCTTCGGGTCCTCATGGATCAGCATCTTTGCCAAAACGTCGGCGTCGCCCTGGTTGCGGATCGAATGACCGGTGAGCGGGCTTTCGCCTTTCTTGTCAACTTCGAGCGGCGGCACACGCACCGTCTGGCCGGCTTCGACGCGGGTATCGGCCTTCACCCTGCCGCCGTCGACGCGGATCTGGCCGGAACGCAGCAGCTTCTGCAGATGACCGAAACCGAGACCGGGGAAATGGCTCTTGAACCAGCGATCGAGCCGCATGCCCGCCTCGCCGGCGTCCACTGTGATCTGTTCAACGCCTGCCATGATTCCAATCGCCGTTTTGCAGGCATGCAACGGCATTCGCCGGTACCCGCAATCTCACTCGCTTATTCGTTGTCGGTTCCATATTGCAGAACCTGAACTTTCTCCAGCGTAATCAAACCACTTGTCATGATTGTTTCAAGCACGGGCAGGAAAGCGGCCAATTTTTCCTCGTCATCGACGATCTCGATGACGAGTGGCAGATCCTCCGATAGGCGGAGGATCTTCGTGGTGTGAAGCCGGCTGGAATGGCCGAACCCCATCGCGCCGCGCAGGACGGTCGCGCCGGCTATCTGCATTTCGCGGGCCCTCAGCACAATAACCTCATACAGCGGACGGCCATCTGCCCTGTCGTTTTCGCCGATAAAGATGCGCAGCAATTGTGCCTGTGTTGGTATCTTCATTGCCTGGACCCTCTCAGCCGGTTGAGCCGAACTGCAAAGATGTGGCCAAGCCAGACGGCGGCAAGCCAGGCCACCACGGAGATCGCGATATTGAGTCCCGCCGCCACAAACCTCCCGCCTTGCGCGAGGATGAGTGTTTCAAGGCTGAAAGCGGAGAAGGTCGTCAGGCCGCCGCAGAAGCCGGCCATGAAGAATTGACGTTGCAGCGGACCGGCGAAGACGCGACCATCCGGTCCCGTCAATGTCGCGTAGAAGCCGATGAGGAACGAGCCAACAATATTGACGAGGAGCGTGCCGAAGGGAAATCCAGCGCCCCACAGGGCAGTGCTCGTCGATGAGGCAAGCGCCCGCAACACACCGCCGATCATGCTGCCTGCGGCCACGGTCGCATAGAGCCGAACCGTTTCGTTGGTTCTGCGACGGCCAATGAGGCGCGCCGCCTGCCCTGCCGCGGCAGCGTCCGTCCCGTCGTGGCGGAGCTTCCGCGGGCCGCTCACCGCGCCCCGCTGCCAATCAGAAGACTTCCGGCGGCAAAGCCCAGCGTCACGCCGCCGAGGCTTAGAAAAACCGAAAGCAGCACATTTCCGCCGGCGCGCCGCCATTCGCCCTCGCGCGCCAGCGCCAGCGTCTGCAGGCTGAAGGAAGAAACCGTGGTATAGCAGCCGAGGCCGCCGGTAACGGTAAAGGCCCAGATGGCGGGCATGCCGTCGCGCGCCACCGCATGCGCAACGACGCCGATTGCAAACGCTCCCGAGACATTGACGGCCATAGTGCCCCAGGGAAAGGTCTCGCCGACCCGGCGGGCGACGAAGCCGGACAGGAAGAAGCGGGCCATTGCACCGATCGCGCCACCAAGGCAGACAAGCAACAGATGATACATCGTGCTCCCTCGCGCCGGTCACACCATGGTGTCAGGCGGCTCCGGCCTTCTTCGGCTTGCTGGAGCCGATCATCTTCCAGTTCTTGTAGAACATGGCATTGATGCGCTCGACGCTGACCGAAACGATGGCGAGAAGAGCGGCAATCATGCCGGGAAATGGCGATGGCCGGATGATGTCCATGAACACGCAGTAGCGGCGCCCATCATATTCGTTGACCGATCGGTGCAGCAGCGTGTCGTCGAAAATATAGAGCGGATTGTCGTGCCAGTAGTTCCTGGCGTTGTTGCACTCGACGAAAACCTCGGCCTTCACCGGGAGAAGATTGTAGAGAATGCGCAGGCTGAGCCGCAGCGGTCCGAAATGCCAGGAGGTCGATTCCCTGCCCCTAAACACCGACACGGCGATGGTCTTGATGTATTTGAAATCCTTGTTGAATTCGGCAACGTTGTCGATTTTGTGCTTGCCATACCACTGGTAGACATACATGCCGCGCCGGCCGCTGCCGAAATTGGCGTCGATATCGGCGATGATCTCGTCCTTGCGCGCTTTGAAGACGTCCAGAACCTCGTTGACCTCACGCTGATAGTCCGGAGGAAACTGGTCCAGTTTCCAGACACCGCGGTTTCTGTAGCACAGCAGATCGACCAGCAGATTGAAGGGCGAAAGCAGCCAGGTGAAGATGCCGTTGCCGAGGAAATAACCACTGAACAGGGCCCAGTTCTTGTTGTCGTTGCGCAACACGTCGATCAGGCCGAGGACAATGAAAATTGTCGTCAGGATGGGAATGAAATAGAAGCCGAGCGCCAGCAGCGGGATCGCTATGGCGAACTTCCGGAGGGTCTTGCGAGTTCTTTTTGTCATTTTTCCACGCGCCAGGCGCGATTCCGTTCTGAATATCGTCGGTACGTTTCTGGCCTGTCCGCCGGCCGAAGGCGCACCTTGATAGGGTTTTTTATCCCGCCAGACAACGGCGATCACACCAGTGTGCGACTGGCAGCTACTTTTCCCGCTCGCTGCGCAGCTTCGCCCAATAATCCAGCCGCTTCCTGATATCGCGCTCGAAGCCGCGCTCGGGCGGGTCGTAGAATGTCTGCCTTCCCATCTTCTCCGGAAAATAGTCCTGGCCGGAAAAAGCGTCGGGCTCGTCGTGGTCGTAGCGATAGCCGGCGCCGTAATCTTCCTGTTTCATCAGCTTGGTCGGAGCATTGAGAATGTGCTTGGGCGGCAGCAGCGAACCGAATTCCTTCGCTGCCTGTGTGGCAGCCTTGAACGCGGTATAAACTGCATTGGATTTCGGCGCGGTGGCGAGATAGACGGTCGCCTCGGCGAAGGCCAGTTCGCCCTCGGGCGAGCCCAGATAGTCGTAGGCGTCCTTGGCGGCGTTAGCGACGACGAGCGCCTGCGGGTCGGCCAGCCCGATATCCTCCATCGCCATGCGCACCAACCGGCGCCCGAGATAAAGCGGATCTTCGCCGGCGTCGAACATGCGGGCGAGATAGTAGAGTGCCGCGTCGGGGTCGGAGCCGCGCACCGATTTGTGCAAGGCGGAGATCAAATTGTAGTGGCCGTCCTGTCCCTTGTCGTAGATCGGCGCGCGGCGCTGGACGATGCGCTGCAGAGCTTCGGCGCCGAACACCTCCTTTGATTTCGCTG
Organism: Mesorhizobium sp. M0968; assembly: GCF_040319065.1. NCBI lineage: Bacteria > Pseudomonadati > Pseudomonadota > Alphaproteobacteria > Hyphomicrobiales > Phyllobacteriaceae > Mesorhizobium > Mesorhizobium sp. M0968. Next base: position 18,136 of record NZ_JAMYNL010000021.1, on the reverse strand, counting down.
CGCGCCAGACCTCTTCGGCGAGCGTCAGCGCCGCGCGGCCGTCGCCGTCGCTCATGCGGATGAGCATCGCCCGCGCGTCTTCATCGAGCGGCAGCGGCCTGCCCTCTGCCTGTTCGGCCCGCGCCAGCAGCTTGGCAATACTGTCCTCGCCGAGTGAGTGAAAGACCAGCACGCGCGCGCGCGACAAAAGCGCGGCGTTAAGCTCGAAGGACGGATTCTCCGTGGTGGCGCCGACCAGCACGACGGTGCCGTCTTCCATCACGGGCAGAAAACTGTCCTGCTGGGCGCGGTTGAATCGATGGATCTCGTCGACGAACAGCAGCGTCTGGCGGCCGTTCGAGCGGCGCAGCTTCGCTGCCTCGAACACTTTCTTCAGGTCGGCAACGCCGGAAAACACCGCCGATATCTGTTCGAAGGCGAGGCTTGTCTCGCCGGCAAGCAGCCGTGCGACCGTGGTCTTGCCAGTGCCGGGCGGGCCCCAGAAAATCATCGAGCCGAGCGAGCCGGAACCGATCAGCCGCGTCAGCGCGCCGTCGGGTCCGGTCAGATGCTCCTGGCCGACGACCTCGCCAAGGTTCTTCGGGCGCAGACGGTCCGCCAGCGGCCTGCCGGGCGGCGTCTTTTCCGGTTCGTCGACACTGAACAGATCGGCCATGCAACTTCTTCTGCCTGGAGCCCGATCATGCTGACGGTCGGGCTCAGTAACGCAACACCTGGCGCAGTATCTGCCCGCCCCGCTCGACGGTAAAGCGCCACCAGCGCGTATCCTGCTGGGCTACCTGCTCCAAGGTCGCCGCCTTGTCGATCGTCAGGCCATTGACCTCACGCACGATGTCCCCTGGCTGGAAGCCAAAATCGGCAGCGGGCGAATCGCGGTTGATGTCGACCACGGTGACGCCTTTGACATCGGTGCGCAGACCGAGCCGTTGGGCAAGCCGTGGCGACAGTTCAGCGACTTTGGCACCCGAAAACGGGCTACGCCCGCGCAATGTGAGCTCCGCAGCCTTGGCGCCTTCGGGCGGTCGTTCCAGGGCGATGTCCATCGTCGCCTGCTGACCCTTGCTCAGGACGCCGAAGCTGGCATTCGTACCAATCGACAGCGTCGCCATGCGGTAGTCCAGCGCCCCGACGCTCTCGACCGGCTTGCCGTTGAGCGACAGCACCACGTCGCCAGGCTTGAGCCCTGCCTTGGCCGCGGGTCCCGCCTCTTCGACCGAAGAAACCAGCGCACCGGTCGGTTTGTCAATGCCGAGCGATTCGGCAATCTGCGGCGTCACCGCCTCGAACTCGGCACCGGCATACGGCCGCTCGAAGAAGTCGAGCCCGGCCTTAGCCGCGTCGGCGAAGGCGCGAACCATGTTCGAAGGGATGGCAAAGCCGATGCCGATCGAGCCGCCGCTACGGCTATAGATCGCCGTGTTGATGCCGATCAGCTGCCCTCCCATGTTGACCAGCGCGCCACCGGAATTGCCGGGGTTGATGGCGGCGTCGGTCTGGATGAAGAAGCTGGAATCGGAGACGCCGATATGGCTGCGCGCCACCGCCGAAATGATGCCGCTGGTGGTGGTCTGGCCGACACCGAACGGATTGCCGATCGCCAGCACCAGATCACCGACCTCGAGCGCGTCGGAATCGCCGATAGCGATCACCGGGAACGGCTTGTCAGAAGAAATCTTGAGCACGGCGAGGTCGAGCGTCTCATCCTTGAGCAGCACCTTGCTGTCGAATTCGCGCCCGTCGGCGGTCGCTACCTTGACCTGGTCAGCGTTCTTGACGACGTGGAAATTGGTGACCACGACGCCGGTGGGATCGACCAGCACCCCCGAACCGAGCGAAGACTGCGCGCGCGGCTGCGAACGGCCGAAGAACTCCTCGAAGAACGGATCGCCGTCGAAGGGCGACGTCACCTTGGCGGTTTGCGAGGCGTAGACATTGACCACGGCCGGCGCTGTCTGCTTGACCAGCGGCGCGAAGGACAGTTGCACCTCCTCGCGGCCGAACGGCACGCGCTTGTCGGGGCCGGAAGTGGCGTTTTCGCCTTCGACGCCATGCAATAGATCCGTCAGCACGTCGGACAAACCGGGGTCTGGCTTGTTCTCCTCCGCTAGCGCGTGCCTGGCCGCCGGCACGATGGCCAGCGCCATCAAGGCGCAGATCAGAACAAGGGACAGCCGTTTAACGCGCATTCCGAATCCTCCAAGTCGGGCGCCATTGTCCTGACGATTGTGCAAAATGAAAGGCTAAGCCGCTGAAATCCGATTATTTTGGGCGGCAAAGCGGTTATAGGTCGAGGTGAAACCGGAAAGCCGTGTCGGCAAATGAAAAAACAGCTCGTTTCATTCCGTGATTTTTTGGTGACCGGCACTTTGGGGCCTGTGTACCCCGGCATGAAGATGATCGAAATTGCCAAGGTTCTTGGTGCGCCGGACGGCTGGCTGACCGAGTATGCGGAGGCGGTGCCCGAGTACTGGTTTTACGGAACGCTTGAGGCCTCGTTCGACAAAGACCCGCCACATGTGCTGAATTGGTTTCAGATCGAACATGTGTATGAAATTCGCGGCAAGAGCAAACGAATAACAGACGAATTTGCTCTTTCAATGGATGGGTTCGACAGCAGAACAAAGCCATCGGAATTCCTGGACGCGGGCCTGTGGACACCAGAAGAGGCTATGGTGTTCTACGTCGCATCGATGAATGATATCGACCTGAATATCTGCGCGGGTCCCATTCAGATTTATTTCCGCGTTGATACTGACTTCATCAAAGATCGGGACGCCGAAAAATATCTGAACGGCGTGACTGTGTCCCAATTGATACGCGATATCGATCATCGAACGGAGGTCGACAGCATTTATTCTTATTCATTTCCGGCAATCAAGAGGATAACAAATGCGATTGATTGGAAGTCAATAGGCGGAAGAGACTACCTCAACGTTGCGAGGTAAGAGGTCGCAAATCAACGAAAAAGGGGCCCTCGGGCCCCTTAAACTCTCTCGGGAAAAACCAAGCCTTATGCGGCTGCGGCTTCCTCTTCGGTGCCTTCGGCCTCGATGCGGGCACGGTCGCCGGCGCCCTTGGCCGAGGTGTCGCGGTCGACGAATTCGATGACCGCCATTGCGGCATTGTCACCGTGGCGGAAGCCGGCCTTCATGATGCGCAGATAGCCGCCGTTGCGGGTGGCGTAACGCGGCGCGATGGTATCGAACAGGCGCTTGACGACGCCTTCATTGCCGATCTGGGCAATAACCTGGCGGCGGGCGTGCAGGTCGCCGCGCTTGCCGAGCGTCACCAGCTTTTCGACGATCGGACGCAAATCCTTCGCCTTCGGCAGCGTGGTGAGGATCTGCTCGTGCTCGATAAGCGACACGGCAAGGTTGGCAAACATCGACTTGCGATGGCTTATGCTGCGGGCGAACCGGCGGCCTTTAAAACCGTGGCGCATGGCTCTTCTCCTTCATTGCGGTTTCAAGAGGCCTGAGCCTCAGTTGGTTAGCCGCATGATCTTGTCCGAAAAGTCTGCAACTTTTTGCTGCGCTGACCTTCGGTTCGGGATCATGCTTAATATTGATCTTCGTAACGCTTGGCGAGGTCTTCGATGTTTTCCGGCGGCCAGTCCGGCACTTCCATGCCGAGATGAAGGCCCATCGCCGCCAGGACTTCCTTGATCTCGTTCAGCGATTTGCGGCCGAAGTTCGGGGTGCGCAGCATCTCGGCTTCGGTCTTCTGGATCAGATCGCCGATATAGACGATGTTATCGTTCTTCAGGCAGTTGGCCGAACGCACCGAAAGCTCGAGTTCGTCGACCTTCTTGAGCAGCGCCGGGTTGAAGGCAAGCTCGGTAACCTGTTCGGCAGCGACTTCCTTCTGCGGCTCGTCGAAATTGACGAACAGGCCGAGCTGGTCCTGCAGGATGCGAGCGGCGAAGGCCACCGCGTCCTCGCCCGAAATCGAACCGTCGGTCTCGATGGTCATGGTCAGCTTGTCATAGTCGAGAACCTGGCCCTCGCGGGTGTTCTCGACCTTGTAGGAGACCTTCTTGACCGGCGAATACAGGCTGTCGACGGGGATCAGCCCGATCGGCGCGTCCTCGGCGCGGTTACGGTCGGCCGGCACATAGCCCTTGCCGGTATCGACGGTGAATTCCATGCGGATTTCAGCGCCTTCGTCCAGCGTGCAGATGACGTGGTCGGGATTGAGGATCTCGACGTCGCCGACCGTCTGGATGTCGCCGGCGAGAACCGCGCCCGGTCCCTGCTTGCGGACGACCATGCGCTTGGGGCCGTCGCCTTCCATGCGGATGGCGATTTCCTTGATGTTCAAAACGATGTCGGTCACGTCCTCGCGGACGCCGGCGATGGACGAGAATTCATGCAGAACGCCGTCGATCTGCACAGCGGTTACAGCCGCGCCACGCAGCGAAGACAGAAGCACGCGGCGCAGCGCGTTGCCTAGGGTGAGGCCGAAGCCGCGCTCGAGCGGCTCGGCGACCAGCGTGGTCAGCGTCTTCTTCTTCGACGAGAACTCGATCTTGTTCGGCTTGATCAGTTCTTGCCAATTTTTCTGGATCATAGTGCTTTCCTTCCGTTGTCCCGCCACCATCCAATCGTGGCGGGCGACCTGGAATGCCGTGGAGGAGCGCCCTTGAGGCGCTCGCGCGGCGTTCGGTAAATTCTTTAGACGCGGCGCTTCTTGCGCGGGCGGCAGCCATTATGGGGGATCGGCGTCACATCACGGATCGAGGTGATGGTGAAGCCTGCTGCCTGCAGTGCGCGCAGCGCCGATTCACGACCGGAGCCGGGTCCACAGACCTCGACCTCGAGCATGCGCATGCCGTGTTCCTGAGCCTTCTTGGCAACATCTTCGGCAGCCATTTGGGCAGCGAAAGGGGTCGACTTGCGCGATCCCTTGAAGCCCTGGGCTCCGGCCGACGACCAGGCAATCGAATTGCCCTGTGCGTCGGTGATGGTGATCATCGTGTTGTTGAAGGTCGAATTGACGTGGGCAACGCCCGACGAGATATTCTTGCGTTCGCGACGGCGAACACGAGCGGCTTCCTTGGCCATGATAGTCCTTTCAGTTGATCTCTACACCGCCGTAATGCCAGCGGCTCCACCAGGGAGAAGGCAGTAGGGGAATATGGCAGTAGGGCAGTATGTCTGCCGTCCCTATTGCCTTACTGCCCTACCCCCCTTACTGCCCTAAATTACTTCTTCTTTCCGGCAATCGACTTGGCCGGGCCCTTACGGGTGCGCGCATTGGTGTGCGTGCGCTGGCCACGAACCGGCAGCGAGCGACGGTGACGCAGGCCGCGGTAGCAGCCGAGGTCCATGAGCCGCTTGATGTTCATCGACACTTCGCGGCGCAGGTCGCCCTCGACCTGGTAGTCGCGGTCGATGGTCTCGCGGATCTGCAGCACTTCCGCGTCGGTCAGTTGGTTGACGCGGCGCTCGGCCGGGATGCCGACCTTGTCGACGATCTCCTGGGCGAACTTCTTGCCAATGCCATGAATGTATTGAAGCGCAATGACAACGCGCTTGTTGGTCGGAATGTTCACGCCGGCTATACGAGCCATGTTCTTCTCTTCTCCATATAGGCCGGGCGAGCCGGCGCTTCAAGTTGCCCCGCGTCCGGTGGAGGCCGGCCCTTGCGGGAGTTTCCAGTTCAAAGCGGCCTGCCTTGCCCTTGCGGACAAGCAAGCCTCATGCCTGATAGGAAGACGGGCCGCCATACCCCAGCGGACCGCTCCAGTCAAGCGCAATCGTTCGATTCTCTAGCCGGCCGCCTGGCCAACTGTCTGGGTCGTTGCCCTGAGCACCGCCTCGATCTGCTGCGTCACCGCATCGATGTCGGCCATGCCATCGACGCCCCTGAGTTTGCCCTTGGCGTAGTAGTAACCGATCAGCGGCGAGGTTTTCTTGTAATATTCCCTCAAGCGTTCTTCGAACACCGCTGGACTGTCGTCCTTGCGCACCGGCAGGCCTGCGGCCTTGGCTTCTTCGGCGCGCTTGACGATTCGGCCAACCAGCGCCTTGTCATCGACGACAAATTCGATGACCGCATCTAGCTCCAGTCCGCGATCCGACAGCATTTCCTCAACGGCGTCCGCTTGCACCAGAGTTCGGGGATACCCGTCAAGGATGAAGCCGTTTGCGCAATCAGCTTGATCGATGCGCTCGGCCACAATGGCGTTGACGATAGCGTCGGACACCAGTTCGCCAGCGTCCATCACCGCTTTGGCGCGCTTGCCGACTTCGGTGCCGGCCTGGACAGCAGCACGCAGCATGTCCCCCGTGGAAAGCTGTGGGATGCCGTGTCGTTCTACCAGTCTCAGTGCTTGTGTCCCCTTGCCCGCCCCCGGCGGTCCAAGCAATATCAACCTCATCTGGCCTTTTTCCCCCCGCGCAGCTTCGACTTCTTGATCAGGCCCTCATACTGGTGCGCGATCAGGTGACCCTGAATCTGCGCCACCGTATCGAGCGTTACACTGACCACGATCAGGAGCGAAGTGCCACCAAGGTAGAACGGTACGCCAGTCGCTGAAATCAGGAACTCGGGCAGCAGACACACCAGCACCAGATAGATGGCGCCGACGACGGTGATGCGGGTGAGCACATAGTCAATATAGTCCGCGGTGCGCTCGCCCGGGCGATAGCCCGGGATGAAGCCCGAATGCTTCTTCAATTGGTCCGCGGTGTCCTTTGGGTTGAAGACGATCGCCGTGTAGAAGAAGGCGAAGAACACGATCATCGCCGCGTAGAAGGCCATGTAGAGCGGCTGGCCATGACCGAGCGACGCCAGGATGGTGCTGGCCCAAGCGGGCATGTTCGTCGTCTGCGAGAAACCGGCGACGGTCGCCGGCAGCAGCAATAGCGACGAAGCGAAGATCGGCGGAATGACGCCGGATGTGTTGAGCTTCAGCGGCAAATGCGAGGTATCGCCCTGGAACATGCGATTGCCGACCTGGCGCTTGGGGTACTGAATCAGCAGGCGGCGCTGGGCGCGCTCGAAAAAGACGATCAGGCCGATAACGATAATGGCGAGCACGATGATCGCCAGGATCAGGCCGGTCGACAGCGCTCCGGTGCGGCCTAGCTCCAAGGTACCGGAGATGGCGCGCGGCAGGCCGGCGACAATGCCGGAGAAGATGATCAGCGAAATGCCGTTGCCGATGCCGCGGGCGGTGATCTGCTCGCCGAGCCACATCAGGAACATGGTGCCGCCGACCAGCGTGACGACGGTCGAGATGCGGAAAAAGATGCCGGGATCGTTGACGATGCCGTTTCCGCCCTCGAGCCCGACCGAAATGCCGTAGGCCTGGACCAGCGCCAGAAGCACGGTCCCGTAGCGCGTATACTGGTTGATAATCTTGCGGCCCTGCTCGCCTTCCTTCTTCAGCGCTTCCAGCGACGGAATGACCGAGGTCATAAGCTGCATGATGATGGAGGCGGAGATATAGGGCATGATGCCGAGGGCAAAGATCGCCATGCGCTGCACGGCACCGCCTGCAAACATATTGAACATGCCAAGCACGCCCTTGCTCTGCGACGAGAAGGCGTGGGCAAAGGCGTCCGGATTGATGCCGGGCAGCGGGATATAGGTGCCAAGACGGTAGACGAGCAGCGCGCCGATGGTGAACCAGATGCGCTTCTTCAGATCCTCGGCTTTGGCGAAGGCCGAAAAATTCAGATTCGAGGCTAGTTGTTCAGCAGCCGAAGCCATGCCTGATTCTCCGCTTGGTCACGCTCGATGCCCGCAGCTCAGGCGGCGCGTGTCACCGAAACTCACGAGATAAGCTCCGGACTGCAAACATGCAAGCGGCCGCGTTGATGCGGCCGTCACATCTGTCGGATCAAAGCACAACCGCAGGCAAAACCGAATTCCACCTTTGCCGGCCGTGCTTCAAATTGCCGTTACTCGGCGGCTGCCTTCTCAGGCAGCTTCACCGAGCCGCCGGCCTTTTCGATCTTCTCGATCGCGGCCTTGGAGGCTCCGGCCACGTCGAAGGCAAGCTTGGCCTTGATGTCGCCGTCTGAAAGGATGCGCACGCCGTCCTTGACGCGACGGATGACGCCAGCCGCAACCAGCGCCTCGGCCGTTACAACTGTCTTGGCGTCGAGCTTCTTGGCATCGAGCGCCGCCTGGATGCGGGCCAGCGACACGACGGTGAAGCTCTTGGCGAAGATATTGTTGAAGCCGCGCTTCGGCAGGCGGCGGTAGAGCGGCATCTGGCCACCCTCGAAGCCGTTGACGGCGACGCCGGAGCGCGCCTTCTGGCCCTTGACGCCGCGACCGGCGGTCTTGCCCGAACCGGAGCCGATGCCACGGCCGAGACGCTTCTTGGAGTGCGTCGCGCCGTCCTTGTCACGCAGATCATTGAGTTTCATCTGGGTTCTCCTGCGCTCTGGTTCAGCCCTCGTCCACGACGCGGACGAGATGCTGGACGGCAGCGATCATGCCGCGCACCGAGGGCGTATCCTCCAGCGTGCGCTGCTTGTGCATCTTGTTGAGGCCGAGGCCGACCAGCGTTGCGCGCTGCTCCTTCGGCCGGCGGATCGGCGAACCGATCTGCTCGACGGTGATGGTCTTGGTTGCTTTCTTGGCCATGGTCAAATCCCTGGTCAGCGTCGACTATTCTTCAGCCGCAACGGCGGTGCCGCGGCGGGCCTGAAGGGTCGAATACTTGATGCCGCGCGCGGCAGCCACATCCTTCGGATGCATCTGGCTCTTCAGCGCGTCGAACGTGGCACGAACCATGTTGTAGGGGTTCGAAGAACCCATCGACTTGGCGACCACGTCATGCATGCCGAGCGTTTCGAAAACGGCGCGCATCGGGCCGCCGGCGATGATGCCGGTACCTTGCTTGGCGGCGCGCAGCAGAACGCGTCCCGCACCCCAGCGTCCCTCGACGTCGTGGTGCAGCGTGCGGCCTGAGCGCAGCGGCACGAAGATCATGTCGCGCTTGGCCGATTCGGTCGCCTTGCGGATCGCCTCCGGCACTTCGCGCGCCTTGCCGTGGCCGAAGCCGACGCGGCCCTTCTGGTCGCCGACGACAACAAGTGCCGCAAAGCCGAAGCGCCGGCCGCCCTTGACGACTTTGGCGACACGGTTGATGTGGACGAGCTTGTCGACCATGCCGTCGTCGCGCTCTTCGCGATCACGGCCGCGGCCGCCATCCCTACGTTCCTGTGCCATATCCTGTTCCTTGTTTTTTTCCGGAAGCACGGTTGATGATGATATCCGGCGCCTCTGTGGGTGGCCGGGGGCGAATTTCGTTTTTAGAAGCTCAGACCACCTTCACGGGCAGCCTCGGCAAGCGCCTTGACACGGCCGTGGTAGATGTAGGCGCCGCGGTCGAAGACGACTTCCTTGACGCCGGCCTTCGAGGCACGCTCGGCGATCAGCTTGCCGATGGCAGCGGCGGCCGCGGTGTCGGCGCCGGTCTTGAGCGAGCCCTTGAGCTCCTTCTCGAGCGTCGAAGCAGCCGCGATCGTGTGGCCCTTGGCGTCATCGATCACCTGGACGTAGATGTTCTTCGATGTGCGATGGACCGACAAGCGCGGACGATCGCCGGCAACCTTCTTGATCTGGCGGCGGACGCGCTGGGCGCGGCGTTGGGTGGATTCTTTCGAGCCCATGATATCAGTTCCTTGCCTTCAAAAAACGGGGGCAACCATATGCGGTAGGACAAGCCTCCCGCGACCGCTCCCCGCGGCGTTAAAATTACTTCTTCTTGCCTTCCTTGCGGACGATCTTCTCGCCGGCATAGCGGACACCCTTGCCCTTGTAGGGCTCGGGGCTGCGATACTCGCGGATCTCGGCGGCAACCTGGCCGACCTGCTGCTTGTCGATGCCGGTCACCATGATTTCCGTCGGCTTCGGCACCGAAATCGTCACGCCCTGCGGCGTCTCGTAGACGACGTCATGGCTGAAGCCGAGCGCCAGCTGCAGGTTCTTGCCCTGCATGGCGGCACGATAGCCGACGCCGGTGATCTCGAGCTTCTTTTCGAAGCCGTCCTTGACGCCCTGCAGGATGTTGACGATCTGCGTGCGTGACATGCCCCACTTGGAACGGGCAGTCTTGGTCTGGTCGCGCGGCTGGACAGCGATCTCGCTGCCTTCCATCTTGACCAGCACTTCGTCGTTCACCACGAACTTCAGCTCGCCCTTCGGACCCTTCGCCGTCACGGTCTGGCCGTTGACGGTCGCGGTCACGCCCTGCGGCAGCGAAACGGGTTTCTTTCCAATACGAGACATTTTGTTGTCCTCGTCACTTCTCTTGTTTCAGGTCTCGGCTTTCGGGACTAGATCCCGAAAACCTGTTTCCAACCGGGTCACATACCAGATCAGAAGATCTGGCAGAGGATTTCCCCGCCGACATTCTGTTCACGCGCTTCGTGGTCGGCCATCACGCCCTTCGGCGTCGAAAGGATGGCGATGCCGAGGCCGTTGGCGACGTGCGGTATCGACTTGGCCGAAACGTAGACGCGGCGGCCGGGCTTCGAGACCCGAGCGATTTCGCGCACCACCGGCGCACCATCGAAATACTTCAGCTCGATCTCGATTTCGGACTTGCCGTTGTCGAAGTCGGTCTGGCTGTAGTCGCGGATATAGCCTTCCGCCTTCAGCACGTCGAGGACGCGGGTACGCAGGCGCGAGGCCGGCGTCGAAACGCTCGACTTCTTGCGGCCATACGCGTTGCGGATGCGGGTCAGCATATCGCCGAGAGGATCGCTCAATGACATGTTATGTCCTCCTTACCAGCTCGACTTGACCAGGCCCGGGATCTGGCCGTTATTGCCGAGATCACGAAGCGCGATACGCGATACTTTGAGCTTGCGATAATAGGCACGCGGACGTCCGGTGACTTCGCAGCGGTTGCGGATGCGGGTCTTGGCCGAGTTGCGCGGCAGCGCCGAAAGCTTCAGCTGGGCGCGGAAGCGCTCTTCCATCGGCTTGGACTGATCCATGATGATCGCCTTGAGCACCTCGCGCTTGGCAGCGAACTGGTCCGCAAGCTTGCGGCGCCTGTTGTTCTTCTCGACTGAGCTGGTCTTTGCCATTTCAGATTTTTCCTTTTCTCGCTGCCGTTACTGGCGGAAGGGGAAGTTGAAGGCCTTGAGCAATGCCCTGGCTTCGTCGTCCGTCTTCGCAGTCGTACAAACGATGACGTCCATGCCCCAGATCTGATCAACCTTGTCGTAGTTGATCTCCGGAAACACGATGTGTTCCTTGATGCCCATGGCATAGTTGCCACGGCCATCGAAGCTCTTCGGATTAAGTCCGCGGAAGTCGCGGACGCGCGGCAGTGCGATGTTCACGAGGCGGTCGAGGAACTCGTACATGCGTTCCTTGCGCAGCGTGACCTTGGCGCCGATCGGCATCTTCTCGCGGACCTTGAAGCCGGCGATCGAGTTGCGGGCGCGGGTGACGACGGCCTTCTGGCCGGCGATCATCGCAAGGTCTTCCGCCGCGATCGAAGGCTTCTTCGAATCGCCGGTCGCCTCGCCGACGCCCATGTTCAGCACGATCTTGTCGATGCGCGGAACCTGCATCTCGTTCTCGTAGCCGAACTGCTCCTGCAGCGCCTTGCGGATGGTCTCGTTGTAGACCTGCTTGAGGCGCGGCGTGTTCTGGGCAGTTGCCTGCTTGGTTTGAGCCTTAGCCATTGATGACTTCTCCCGAGCGCTTGGCGACGCGCACCTTCTTGCCGTCCTTCTGGAAGATGAAGCCGACGCGGGTCGGCTTGCCATCCTTAGGGTCGGCCAGCGCGATGTTCGACAGCTGGATCGGCGCTTCCTTGGTGATGATCCCGCCCTCTTGGGACTGGGACTGCTTCTGGTGACGACGGATCAGGTTGACGCCGCGCACCAGCGCGGTGTCGTCCTTCGGCTGTACCGAGAGGACTTCGCCCGAACGGCCCTTGTCCTTGCCGGCCAGCACGACGACCTTGTCGCCTTTTCTAATCTTCTGCATTGGTCCGGCTCCTTACAGCACTTCAGGCGCGAGCGAGATGATCTTCATGTGGTTCTTGGCGCGGAGTTCGCGCGGAACCGGTCCGAAGATACGCGTGCCGATCGGCTCTTTCTTGTTGTCGACGAGAACGGCTGCGTTCTTGTCGAAACGGATCACGCTGCCGTCCGGGCGGCGGATGTCCTTGGCCGTGCGAACCACGACCGCCTTCATCACATCGCCCTTCTTGACGCGGCCGCGCGGGATGGCTTCCTTGATCGACACCACGATGATGTCGCCCACGGAAGCGTATTTCCGCTTCGAGCCGCCCAGCACCTTGATGCACATGACACGACGGGCGCCGGAATTATCCGCGACGTCGAGGTTTGTTTGCATCTGAATCATGACTGGCCGCCTTCTTCTTTTCTAACGGGACGGGTTTCTCACCCCTCCCCGGTCTGTCCAAAATTCGTTTCGTTGGCCCTGATCAGGCCTGGTCCGAAGACACCACGACCCAGCGCTTGTCCTTGGAAATCGGCTTCGATTCCTGGATGAACACCTGATCGCCGACCTTGTGGGCGTTGTTCTCGTCGTGCGCCTTGTACTTCTTGGTCATGCGCACGGTCTTCTTCATCACGGGATGCGTGAAGCGCCGTTCGACCTTGACGACAACCGTCTTCTCGTTCTTGTCGCTGACGACGGTGCCCTGCAGAATGCGCTTTGGCATGGTTTTCGTCCTTAAGCCTTCTTGGCCGCGGACTTTTCCGCAGCGATGGTCTTGATACGCGCAATGTCCTTGCGGACCTGCCTCACGCGCGCGGTCTTCTCAAGCTGGCCGGTGGCCTTCTGAAAGCGCAGGTTGAACTGCTCCTTCTTCAGGCTGGCCAGGTCGTCGGTCAGCTGGTCCTGGGTCTTGGTCCGGATGTCTTCGGCTTTCATGATCAGCCCGTCCTTATTCTGCGATGCGCTGTACGAAGCGCGTCCTGACCGAGAGCTTGGCCGCGCCGAGACGCAGCGCCTCACGGGCGGTTTCCTCGTTGACGCCGTCGATCTCGAACATGATGCGGCCCGGCTTGACGCGTGCCGCCCAGTAGTCGACCGCGCCCTTGCCCTTACCCATACGGACTTCGGTCGGCTTCGACGTCACCGGCACGTCCGGGAAGATACGGATCCACACGCGGCCGGCACGCTTCATCTCGCGGGTGATCGCGCGGCGGGCCGCCTCGATCTCACGCGCGGTGACGCGGTTCGGCTCAAGCGCCTTCAGCCCGAAACCACCGAAATCCAGGTTGGTGCCGCCCTTGGCGGTACCGTGGATGCGGCCCTTGAACTGCTTGCGGAACTTTGTGCGCTTTGGCTGCAGCATCGTTCTAACTCCAAATTCCTAAATGTCTTACGCGTTTTCGCGACGGCGACCGCGTTCGCGCTCACCACCACCGCCATGCGCATGATCGCCCTCGGTGGCGCGGCGCTCCGAAGCCATCGGGTCGTGCTCGAGGATTTCGCCCTTGAACACCCAGACCTTGACGCCGCAGATGCCGTAGGCCGTATTCGCCTCGGCCGTGCCGTAGTCGACGTCGGCACGCAGCGTATGCAGCGGCACGCGGCCTTCGCGATACCATTCCATGCGCGCGATCTCGGCGCCGCCGAGACGGCCGGCGCAGTTGATGCGGATGCCTTCGGCACCGAGGCGCATCGCCGACTGCACGGCACGCTTCATGGCGCGGCGGAACGCGATGCGGCGCTCGAGCTGCTGGGCGATCGACTGGGCGACCAAGGTCGCGTCGATCTCCGGCTTGCGCACTTCGACGATGTTCAGATGCGTCTCGGACTTGGTCATCTCCATTAGCTTCTTGCGAAGCTTCTCGATGTCGGCGCCCTTCTTGCCGATGATCAGGCCCGGACGCGCCGCATGGATGGTGACGCGGCACTTCTTGTGCGGACGCTCGATCACGACTTTCGAGATCGCAGCCTGCTTGAGTTCCTTCTCAAGATATTTGCGGATCTTGATGTCCTCGTGCAGCAGCTTGCCGTACTCGCCGGTGTTCGCGAACCAGCGCGAATCCCAGGTGCGGTTGATGCCGAGACGCAGACCGATCGGATTGACTTTCTGGCCCATTATGCGGCCTCCCCTTTTTCTTCGACTTCACGAACGACGATCGTGAGGTGCGAGAACGGCTTCTCGATACGGCTGGCGCGCCCACGGCCACGGGCATGGAACCGCTTCATGACGATCGACTTGCCGACATAGGCTTCCGCCACGATCAGCGCATCGACGTCGAGGTCGTGGTTGTTTTCCGCGTTGGCGATCGCCGATTCCAGCGTCTTCTTGACCGTGCCGGAAATCCGCTTGGCCGAGAATTCGAGGTCGGAAAGCGCTGTCGCGACCTTCTTGCCGCGGATCAGCGCGGCAACCAGGTTCAGCTTCTGCGGGCTGATACGGATCGTGCGCAACACGGCGCGCGCTTCGTTGTCAGCAAGCCTGCGCGGAGCTTTGGCCTTGCCCATGATTATTTCCTCTTCGCCTTCTTATCCGCGCCGTGACCGTAATAGGTCCGGGTCGGAGCGAATTCACCGAACTTGTGACCGACCATGTCCTCGTTCACCGAGACGGGAACGTGCTTCTGGCCGTTGTAGACACCGAAGGTGAAGCCGACGAACTGCGGCAGGATGGTGGAGCGGCGGCTCCACATCTTGATCACCTCATTGCGACCACCTTCACGAACCTTGTCCACCTTCTTCAGAAGGTAGCCGTCGATGAAGGGGCCTTTCCAAATCGAACGAGTCACTTGGCGTTACCTCTTCTTAGCTCTTGCGCTGATGGCGCGAGCGCAGGATGAACTTGTCGGTCGCCTTGTTGGACCGCGTCTTCTTGCCCTTGGTCGGCTTGCCCCAGGGCGAAACCGGATGGCGGCCACCCGACGTGCGGCCTTCGCCGCCGCCATGTGGATGGTCGACCGGGTTCATGGTCACGCCGCGATTGTGCGGACGTTTGCCGCGCCACACGGTGCGGCCTGCCTTGCCGTCATTGATGTTGCCGTGGTCCGGGTTGGACACGGCGCCGACAGTGGCCATGCAGGAGCCGTGGACGACACGCTGCTCGCCCGAATTGAGGCGCAGGATCGCCATGCCCTGGTCGCGGCCGACGAGCTGGCCATAACCGCCGGCCGAACGGGCGACCTGAGCGCCCTTGCCGGGCTTCAGCTCGATATTGTGGACGATCGTGCCGACCGGCATCGAGGCCAGCGGCATCGCGTTGCCCGGCTTCACGTCGACCGATTCACCGGCCACGATCTTGTCGCCGGGAGCCAGACGCTGCGGGGCGATGATGTAGGACAGCTCGCCATCGTCATACTTGATCAGCGCGATGAAGGCGGTGCGGTTCGGATCGTACTCGATGCGCTCGACCGTGCCGACGACGTCGAACTTGCGGCGCTTGAAGTCGATGATGCGGTAGGTGCGCTTGTGACCGCCGCCGATGAAGCGGGCTGTGATGCGGCCGTAATTGTTGCGGCCGCCCGACTTGGTCAGGCCTTCGGTCAGGCCCTTGACGGGCTTGCCCTTGTAGAGGCCCGACCGATCGACGATGACCAGCTGACGGGTGCTCGGCGTTACCGGGTTGAATTTTTTCAGTGCCATTGTTCTGTCCTCGCGACCTTGCTCAGAGACCCGTCGCGACGTCGATCGACTGGCCTTCGGCCAGCGTCACAACCGCCTTCTTGACGTCGCTCTGGCGGCCGATCGTGCCGCGGAAGCGCTTGATCTTGCCCTTGCGGACAAGCGTGTTCACGGCCATCACCTTGACGCCGAACAGCGCTTCGACGGCGGCCTTGATTTCCGGCTTCGACGCCTTCTTGGCGACGTTGAAGACGACCTGGTTCTGCTCGGAAGCCATGGTCGACTTTTCGGTGATCGCCGGCGAGACGATCACGTCGTAATGACGAAGGTCGGTCATTTGAAGCGCTCCTCGAGAGCCTTGACGGCGGCCTTGGAAAGGACCAGCGTGCCGCGGCGCAGAATGTCGTAGACGTTGATGCCCTGGATGGGCAGCACGTCGATGTTCGGGATGTTGGTCGCTGCCAGCTTGAAGTTCTTGTCAAGCTCGGCGCCGCCAATCACCAGGGCGTTGCTCAGGCCCAGCGTCGCGAAATTCGCGATCAGCGCCTTGGTCTTGGCCTCGGTCAGCTTCAGCTCGTCGATGATGATGATCGACGCGCTCTTGGCCTTGGCCGAAAGCGCATGCTTCAGGCCGAGCGCACGCACCTTCTTAGGCAGATCGTGCTCGTGGCTGCGCACGACCGGGCCATGGGCCTTGCCACCGCCGCGGAACTGCGGAGCGCGAGCCGAATGGTGACGGGCGCGGCCCGTACCCTTCTGCTTGTACATCTTGGCGCCGGTGCGGGCGATTTCCGCGCGACCCTTGGCCTTGTGCGTGCCCTGCTGCTTCTTGGCAAGCTGCCAGCGCACGACGCGCTGCAGGATGTCCTCACGCGGATCGAGGCCGAAAATCTCTTCGGAGAGCTTCAGCTTGCCGGCGTCCTTGCCGCCAAGCGTTGTAATCTTGAGGTCCATTATTCCGCTCCCTCTGTGGCCGGGGCCTCGTTCGTGGCGGCACCGTCAGTCGCAAGGGCGCGGATCGCGGCGGGCTTCGGCGCATTGGCCGGAAGCGCCACCTTGGCCGCGTCGCGGACCAGGATCCATGCACCCTTCGAACCCGGGACCGCACCGCGGATCAGGATCAGGCCGCGATCGGCGTCGGTCGAGACGACCTCGACATTCTGCGTGGTGACGCGGGTGTCGCCCATGTGGCCGGCCATATGCTTGCCCTTGAACACCTTGCCCGGATCCTGGCGCTGGCCGGTCGAGCCGTGTGTACGGTGCGACACCGAGTTGCCGTGCGTTGCGCGGCCGCCACCCATGTGGTGCCGCTTGATGACGCCCTGGAAGCCCTTGCCGATCGTGGTGCCCGTCACATCGACCTTCTGGCCGACGACGAAGTGCTCGACGGTGATCTCGGCGCCAACATCGATCATGTTGTCGGCAGAGACGCGAAACTCGGCAACCTTGGCCTTGGGCTCGACGGAAGCGGTCGCGAAATGGCCGCGCATCGCCTTCGACGTGTTCTTCACCTTGGCAAGGCCAACGCCGAGCTGGACGGCGGTATAGCCGTTCTTCTCCTGCGTGCGCTGCGCCACGACCTGGCAGTTCTCCATCTGGAGAACAGTGACGGGAACATGTTCCCCGGCATCGTTGTAGATGCGGGTCATTCCCACCTTCTTTGCAATCACACCTGAACGCATCGGTTCAATTCCTTTAGAGTTCCCTGTCGGGGCTGTCGCCCCTCCACGCCTCTTGTTCCTTCAGAGTTCCGGGTCGCCCCGCTGACCTCTGGTTCCTTACAGCTTGATCTCGACGTCGACACCGGCGGCCAGGTCGAGCTTCATCAAAGCATCGACCGTCTGCGGGGTCGGGTCGACGATGTCGAGCAGACGCTTGTGCGTGCGCATCTCGAACTGCTCGCGGCTCTTCTTGTCGACGTGAGGCGACCGGTTGACCGTGAACTTTTCGATCCGCGTCGGCAGCGGAATGGGGCCGCGGACGTTGGCGCCGGTGCGCTTGGCGGTCGACACGATTTCCCGTGTCGAGGCGTCGAGCACCCGGTGATCAAACGCCTTCAGGCGGATGCGGATATTCTGTCCGTTCATGCGTCACTTCCTTGTTCTGGCGCGGCGCGGGCAGCGCCCGCGACAGATCGGTTTAAGTCCAAATTACTCTGTGATGGTGACGACGATGCCGGCACCGACGGTGCGGCCGCCTTCACGGATGGCGAAGCGCAGCTTCTCTTCCATGGCGATCGGCACGATCAGCTCGACATCGACGGTGATGTTGTCGCCCGGCATCACCATCTCGGTGCCTTCCGGCAGCGACACGATGCCGGTCACGTCCGTCGTGCGGAAATAGAACTGCGGACGGTAGTTGGTGAAGAACGGCGTGTGGCGGCCGCCCTCGTCCTTGGTCAGGATGTAGGCTTCGGCAACGAACTTCTTGTGCGGCTTGACGGTGCCGGGCTTGGCCAGGACCTGGCCGCGCTCGACGCCTTCACGGTCGACACCGCGCAGCAGCGCGCCGATGTTGTCGCCGGCCTGGCCCTGGTCGAGCAGCTTGCGGAACATCTCGACGCCCGTGC
>NZ_JAMYNL010000020.1:0-93461 GCF_040319065.1 Mesorhizobium sp. M0968 | reverse complement strand
ACCCCCCCCCGCGTTATCGTTGCCATTCCCCCCCGCCCCCAGGCCCCGGGGCCCGGCCCCCTGGCCCCCCCCCGGGCGCCCGTCCCCCCGGCGCGCCTGGGCCCGTCGCCCACACGGCCTCGGCGGCGGCCTTGTCGATGCGGCCGCCGAGCGCCGAGAGCGCGGCTCGGGTCTCGGCGTCGTAGACCGAAAGCCGGCCACCGCGGTGGAAATTATGCTGCCCTGGCGGTGGCCCGTCGGCAGCGTCGATCCGGTAGAGCGCAACCAGAAAGCCGGCCAGCGAACGGGCGAACTCAGTAAGATCGGCAATCAGTCCACCAGCCGCCGGTCTGCCGCCAAGCCAGCGATAGACGGACCAAGGCCATGGATAGCCTTCCCCGGGCGCGCCTTTGGCCAGCGGCACGGGTATCGGCAGAGGCAGGTGAGGCGCCAAGCGGGGCAGCCAGCGATGCTCCTTCTCGACCTGGGCGACATAGGCGGCAGCGCTCGGCAGCCGCACCGACATGCTGTCGCCCAGCCGGAACGTGCGGTTGTCCCAGCCGCCAGGCTCGACCGTCTCTACCGGCAGGTCCGCCCATTTGGGGAACTGCGCGGCAATCAGCCGGCGAACAAGTGCGGCATCTATCGGCATGCCTGGCGTTCGTTCATCGGGCGGCATCGGGCTTGCTCCGGTCTTCTGAATAGCCGGCGGTCCATCTTTTTGTCGTCGCACTCTTGCGGCGCCGGTGATTCCACTTGGCTGCAAATTCTCTAAGCCTTGCGCTCCCAGCGCCGGTCGGGCGTTTGCTGCCAGTAGGTCACGGTGTGGCCGGCCTCCTTCATTGTCTTCCAGTGCGTGCGTGCCGCCTCTAGCTGGGCTGCATCGTGGCCGTCGAACAGGAACACGGCGCGCTGGTAGCCGCCAAGCTCCGGCGGCACCGCCCCATCGACCAGGAAGCGTATCTGCGCCTGGTTCGGATTGTCAGGGCCGACGGTCAGAAGCACCGGCTGCTCGGCGGGATGGGCTTCGCGATCCGTTGCGTGGGCCAGGAACGAATCGTCCCGGAAAGTCCACAGATGCTGGTCCAGCGCGTCGCGCCGTTCCTCGGTGCCGGTCTGCACCACGGCACGCCAGCCGCGATCGATACTGCGCTCCAGGAGGCCGGGCAACGCATCCTCCAGCGTCGATTCGGTCAGGTGATAAAACAGAATCTCGGCCATGCGTTCAGTCTACATTGTCGGAGTCCCGCCCCAGCCGCTCATTGCTCGTAATGATCGCGCACCAGCCGGTCGAGCAGCCTGACGCCGAAGCCGGAAGCCCATGACTGGTTGATCTCGTTGGAAGGCGCGCCCATCGCCGTGCCGGCGATGTCGAGATGCGCCCAGGGCGTGTCCTTGACGAAGCGCTGCAGGAACTGCGCGGCGATAATGGCGCCGCCATGGCGGCCGCCGATGTT
The DNA here is from genome assembly GCF_040319065.1 of Mesorhizobium sp. M0968. Lineage (NCBI taxonomy): Bacteria > Pseudomonadati > Pseudomonadota > Alphaproteobacteria > Hyphomicrobiales > Phyllobacteriaceae > Mesorhizobium > Mesorhizobium sp. M0968. Next base: position 92,025 of record NZ_JAMYNL010000020.1, on the reverse strand, counting down.
CTTCATGTCAGCATTCTTGGAATCGATCAGCTTGTCGTATTCGGCACCGAGCGGCATGCGCCACACCCGCTCCTGCGTCGCCTGTCCGGCCGCCGTCAGCCGGTCCGCCAACTCGTCATTGTTGGAGAACAGGCCGGCATAATGCTGGCCGAGCGCGACCATGATGGCGCCGGTCAGCGTCGCCAGATTGATCATGAATTTCGGCTGGAAGCGGTCGTTGCAGTACCAGAGCGCATCGGCCAGTACCAGGCGGCCCTCGGCGTCGGTATTGAGCACTTCGATAGTCTGACCCGACATCGAGGTGACAATGTCGCCGGGTCGCTGAGCGTGGCCGTCGACGGCATTTTCAACCAGCCCGACAATGCCGACGACATTGACCTTCGCCTTGCGCGCGGCCAGCGCGTGCATCAGGCCGGTGACGGCAGCAGCGCCGCCCATGTCGCCCTTCATGTCCTCCATGCCCGACGCCGGCTTGATCGAATTGCCGCCGGTGTCGAAGGTGACGCCCTTGCCGACGAAGGCGACCGGGCTTTCCTTGGCCTTGCCGCCGTCCCACCGCATGACCGCGATGCGGGCGCCACGCGGCGAACCCTGCGCTACGCCCAGCAGCGAACCCATGCCGAGCTTCTTCATCTCCTTCTCGGCCAGGATCTCGACCGTGACGCCGAGCGCCTCCAGTTCGGCGATGCGGGCGGCGAATTCCACCGGTCCCAAAACATTGGCCGGTTCATTGACCAAATCGCGCGCCAGCAAGACGCCGTCGATCACCGCCGCTTCATCGGCGAAGGCCTTCTTTGCAGCTGCCGGATCGGCGGTGTGAATAGTCACCTTGACCGGCTTTTTTGGCTCGCGCCTGTCGTCACCATTGTTCTTTTTGGTCTTGTATTTGTCGAAGGAATAGCTGCGCAGCAGGATGCCCGCTGCAAGCTGAACGGCTTGCCTGCCGCTGACGACCGCACCGGGAAGATCGAGCACGACGGCCACTTCGGTTGCCTTGCGAAAGGATGCGGCAATCGTGCCGCCGAGCTTCAGCCAGGCGTAATCATCGAGATTGGAGCCCTTGCCGGCACCGACCGCCACCAGCCGCTCGATCGATGTCCCTTCCGGTGCCAGCACTTCGACCAGGCTGGCGAATTTGCCGGTGAAGTCGGCGACCGGAAAAGCCCGCTCGAGGGTCTTTGCCGGATCGCAAGCCCTGGCGGCATCGCTGAGGCCGCCCTCGTCGGTCACCAGAACGAAAACGCTGCCTTTTTTGGGCGCGGCGAATTTGGCAAAGGCGATCGAGGGTCTCGAATTCATCATGTCCTGCTTTCGGGGAAGTGAGTTGGATTATTGCGAGAAACGTTCGTCAGTGAGCGGCGGGTTGAAACAGCTCGATAACATTGCCCGATGGATCTTCGAGCAGCGTCTGGGAACCGCCGACGCCCGTTATGATATCGTTGCGAAAGACAAGTCCAGCACTCTTGAGGCGCGCAACCTCTTCTTTCAGGTCCGGCACCACCAACAGGATGCGATTCCAACCTCCCGGCACCGGCTGCCGGCCATCCGGCATCGCCCGTGCACCCGAACTGCCGGGGCCGCTTAGAAGGAGCCGTAAAGCGCCGCGTGTCACGGAAGCAAAAGCCGGTCGCGCGTCCTGTTCAACAGCGAAGCCCAGATGTCCACAGTAGAAGTCGATCGAGGCGGCGACATCATCGACCATGTAGCGAATGCTGACTGGCGTCATGACCATTGACCTTTCGGTTCGAGCACCTTTCAACAAGGCGTGTCTATTGCGGGCGGAACAGTCGGCATAGTCCGGCTCATCATCGCTGCTTGACAATCCGCGCCGCTATCGCTCTGGCCTGAATGCGGGCGTTAGCGAAACAACCGCGAATGCTCGGCCGCATGCCGGTAAACCACAGACCGGGCAATTTCGGATCGGCATCGCCGCCGTTGAAAAGCGGAACGCCCTTGCCGTCGAGAACGCCGAGCTTGCCGAACATCTGCTCCAGACCGGTGCGATAGCCGGTCGCCGCAATGACGATATCGGGCGTGATCGACCTGCCGTCATTCAATACGATGCCGTCGTGGGTAAATTCCCGCAATGGTGGCACCACCACGATCGTGCCTGCCTTTATGGCGCGAACCGCGCCGTCATCGGCTGCGATCGCGGTGTAGTCGGCGCTCAGACGGCTCGCACCGCCTATGGGAGCCGGCGGAAGCCCAAATTTCGTCAGGTCGCCGAAAACCAGGCGCTGGGTTGTCGCCATCACCGCATCGGCCAGCCGCACCGGCAAGCTCGCCATCAACGGTGAAAGCCTGTGGACGGCGACCTTGCCGATGCGTTTCGGCAGCAGCGACGGGCCGTTGCGGGCCGACAGCCAGATGCTTTGGGCATCTGCATTCGCAAGATGGTTGAGTGCGTCGAACCCCGAATTGCCGGCTCCGACGACCAGCACCCTTTTGCCGACGTAGTCCTTCGCCTCGCCAAAATCGGCCGAATGGATAATCCGGCCTGCAAAATCCTTCATGCCTTTCCACGCAGGAATAAACGGCTGCCGGTCGCGCCCGGTGGCGACGACGACATGACGCGCCAGACGACGTCCGGCGTTCGTCCGCACGGTCCAGTGATCGCCATCGAACGTGATCTCTTCAACGGCAACGCCGAATGCGACCGGCAGACCATGCGCCTGGCTGAAATCGTTCAGATGGCGAATGACGGCCGATTTATGCGGAAAAGCCGGGGTGCCTGCGGGATAGCCGACGCCGGGCAGCGTCGAGAGATCGCGATGCGTATTGAGGTGCAGCCGCTGGTGCCGCCGATGCCAGGGTTCGGCAAGCCGGCTCTCCTTTTCCAGGACGAGCGTCGGTACGCCGGCCTTCATCAAGGCGTGGGCGGCGGCAAGGCCGGCCGCGCCGGCCCCGACCACGATCGCGCCGTCAAAGACCGCTTCCCGACCGGTTTGACCGCGCAATTTTTCCGCTTCCATGCTGGGGCTCAACAGATCCTGACCCGTCTTATCACGCCGCGGCGGTCGCGACCGGCGCGACATTTGGTCGTTTTGCCGCATTTGACAAGACTTTGGCCGAAATCGCTCCCATATGCGATATCGAACCATCCACGATTCGTCGCGGCACGGCCCCGCTTCCCGCCGCAACCTGTTGTTAACCAACAATGTTCGCCCTTTCTTATCCATTGCCGCCGACACTCCGGCCCAGCGGAATTTGCGATCCGGGACAGAACCCAGATCGAACCGCCAAACTGAGCCAGTTGTGCAGCCGGCGCCGGACGACTACCTTGTTCCAAGGCATGATGCCGTTCGAAATCGCCGAGAAAAGCCTTCATGAAGGTCGTTGAACGTTACATCATGCGCCGTGCTTTCGCGGTATTCGCGCTGGCGCTCGTCTGGACGCTGGCGATCGTCTGGACGACTCAGGTGCTCGCCCGCATCGACCTCGTCACCGATAGCGGTCAGTCGGCCCTCACCTTCTTCGAAGTCGCAGCGCTGATCATCCCGACGATCGTTCCGATCGTCGTGCCGTTCGCCCTGGTGGTCGCGGTCGCCCAGATCCTCAGCGTGATGAATTCTGATTCGGAGCTGGCCGTCATCAATGCCGCCGGCGCTTCACGCTGGACCATCGTCAGGCCGATCATGCTTCTGGCACTTGCAGCCAGCGTTTTTTCCTTCGCCGTCGACAATGGCGTCGACCCTTACGCACGCCAGAAGAACCGCGAGTTGATTGCGTCATCGCGTGCCGATCTGTTGTCGTTGATCATCCAGGAAGGCACCTTCCGCAAGATCGACGACGGCCTGTTCCTGCAGGTTGGCGAACGGCTTCCCGACAACCGCCTCGGCGGCATCTTCGTCGCCGATTCGCGCGAAGAAGGCGTCAATCTCATCTACTACGCCAAGACCGGCAGCATCATCGAACGCGGCGACGAGAAGGTGCTGATGATGAATGACGGCGTCATCCATCGCAAAACCATGACCGGCGACCTCTCGGTGATCCGGTTCACCTCCTACGCCTTCGACTTGTCCGCTTTCATGTCGGCATCATCTGATATCCTGCTTTTGCCGAAGGACCGGACGACCCAGTATCTGCTCAATCCCAGTCCGAACGACAAGATGTACCAGCAAAAGCCGAACAGGTACCTGGCCGAGCTCAACCAGCGTTTTTCCGAGTGGTCCTATTCGCTCGTCTTCGCGCTGATCGCGCTCGCCGTTGCCGGAGATGCGCGCTCGCATCGCGAGGCGCGTGTGCACCCGCTGATCACGGCAATCGCGATCGCGCTGTTCGTGCGCTGGCTCGGGTTCTTTGCCGCCGGCAAGGCCGACAAGGTGCCGCAATATGCCTATGTGGTCTACGGCGTCCCGATCGTGGCATCGGCGATCGCCATCTGGTTCATTGTTTCCAACCGGACCATGGAACTGCCGGTTGCCTGGGCCGATTGGATAACCAATCTTGCCGGCCGCTTCAGTGACGGCTGGAGCGCCATCAAGCTCCGTTTTGCCGGGCGTGGCGCATCCGGACAGGGAGCCGGCTGATGGGCTGGACTCTGGGTCGGTACTTCTTCTTTCGCTATGTGACGATCACCATCTGGTTCTTCATCGGCCTCTTGGCGCTGGTGTTCCTGATCGATTTCACCGAGCTTTCCGGCCGCACGACTGGCGTGCCGGGCTTCACCTACGCAACTGCGTTCGCCATTTCGGGGCTCAGGATGCCGATGATCATGCTGCAGACGGTGCCGTTCGTCGGCCTGTTCTCGGCGATGGCGACGTTGGTGTCGCTCAACCGCAAATACGAATTGGTCATTGCCCGTTCCGCCGGGGTTTCCGCATGGCAATTCCTGCTGCCGTGCTGCATCGGGGCGCTGCTGTTTGGAGCCTTGTCGGTCGGCGTCATCAATCCGGTAGCCGCGCACGCCTATTCCTGGTCCGAGGAGATCGAGACCCAGCTCCGTTCGGGCAAGTCGAACAGCGTCTCGGCCGATGCTGCGCCCTGGATCAGGCAGAAAACCAACGCCGGCGATACCATCATCGGCGCGCGCGCCATTCTTAATCAAGGCCTGGAGATGGCCGACGCGGTCTTCTTCAGCTTCAGCCCGCAGGGCGACATCATCGAGCGCAAGGATGCGGCGCGCGCGTTTTTGCGGGACGGCTACTGGGAATTGCAGGACGTCAAGGTGTTCCGGGACGGTACCATCCAGTCGTTACCCAGCGATCGGCTGCCGACCAATCTCAAGCCGGAATTCGTGCAAGAGCGGTTGGCGCGCCCTGAGACCATTCCCTTCTACGATCTGCCCGGCAAGATCGAAGTGGCCCGCTCCTTCGGCCTCAAGGCAAATGCCTTCGCCATGCAGTTCAATTCCCTGATTGCGCTGCCGTTCCTGCTTGTCGCGATGACGCTGATTGCGGCAACGGTATCAATGCGATTTGCGAGGATGGGGCAGTCGGCAACGATGATTCTGGGTGGCATCGTGGCCGGGTTTCTGCTTTATGTCGTTTCGGTGCTGGTCAAGGCATTCGGCGTAGCGGGATTCGTACCCACGGCCGTAGCGGCTTGGGTCCCGGTTGTCGTGGCTATGTTCTTCGGGGTGACATTCCTGCTATACAAGGAAGACGGCTAGTGAGGGAGGCGGTTTTGCGCAGCCATAGGCACGCCGGTTTGGCACGCCTCTCTGCGGCGAGCGCCTTGGCATGCCTGCTTGCCAGCGCCGCCCCGGTTGCTTCGGCTTTTGCCCAGGACGTCAGTGAGCTGGCAACGAAGGTTCCGAGCGGCACGCAGATGCTGCTGGCAGCCGATACGCTGGTCTACGACAACGACAAGCAGACCGTGACGGCTGTCGGCGGCGTCCAGATCGACTACGGCGGCAACCGTCTCGTCGCCCAGCGGGTCGAATACAACCGCAACACCAAACGCCTCGTCGCCAGCGGCAATGTCGAACTCGTCAATAGCGACGGCACCAAAATCTATTCGCAACATGCCGACATCACTGACGATTTCGCCGACGGCTTCGTCAACGCGCTGCGGGTCGAGACCATAGACAAGGCGTATTTCGCCGCCGAAAGCGCGGAGCGCATGGGCGGCGTGCTGACGACGTTCCACAATGGCGTCTACACCGCCTGCGAGCCGTGCGAGGACAAGCCCGACAAAGCGCCGACCTGGCGTATCAAGGCCAGGAAGATCATCTGGAACGGCGAGAAGAAGACGGTTCGCTTCGAGAACTCGAATTTCGAGTTCTTCGGCTTTCCGCTGGCCTATCTGCCGGCTTTCGAGATCGCCGACCCAACGGTCAAGCGCAAGAGCGGCTTCCTGATCCCCGGCGTCGCCTACAAGAGCGATCTCGGCGTCGGTGTTAAAGTCCCCTATTATTTCGCGCTCTCGCCGACCTACGATCTCACTGTCACTGGCAGCGGCTATACCAAGCAAGGTTTCCTCGGTGAGGCCGAGTGGAGGCAGCGCTTCAACAACGGTCAGTACAGCCTGAAGATTGCGGGCATCCGGCAGGAGAATCCCGACGCCTTCATCGACGACAATGGCCACAACGTGAATTCGGGTACCGAAGGCGACCCGAACAGGTTCCGCGGCATGATGGGCACCCAGGGCCAGTTCGCCATCAACCCGCGCTGGGACTTCGGCTGGGACATCCTGCTGCAGAGCGACAAGAATTTCGCGCGCACCTACGACATCGATGGCTTCAACGATAGCGTGCACCGCTCCGAGGTGTACCTGACGGGGCTCAACGATCGCAATTACTTCGACGTGCGCGCCATGCACTTCGAGGTTCAGGAAGACACGCTCGCCAGCGATCCGACTGCACGCGCCGCCAAGCAGCCCTGGGTGCTGCCCTCGCTCGACTACGCCTATATCCCCGACATGCCGGTGGCCGGCGGGCAGCTGTCGTTCGACGTCAACGCGCGGGTCATTGACCGCGACAGGCTCGATACGGCTCTTGCAAATTCGGGCATCCCTTCGTCCGTCAACAACGTCCGCGGCATCGACGGTCAATCCGGGCGCCTTACCGCGGAAGCCGAATGGAAGCGCACCTTCACCACCGATGGCGGGCTGCTGCTGACACCGCTGCTGGCGCTGCGCGGCGACGCCGGCTACGTCAACGCTTCCTCGGCCTCGCTCGACGCCGTCAACCAGATGGCGACCAATCTCGGCGTCGAGGACGATATGCGTTCATCGCTTGCCCGCTACATGGCGACCGCCGGCCTTGAGATGCGCTGGCCGGTGCTGTTTTCGATGACCAGTTCCAGCCATGTCTTCGAACCGATGGCGCAGGTATTCATGCGTCCGAACGAGCAATATGTCGGCGGGCTGGCGGTCCCCAACGAGGACGCCCAGAGCTTCGTCTTCGACGCCACGACGCTGTTCGAGCGCGACAAATTCTCGGGCTACGACCGCATGGAAGGCGGCACACGCGCCAATGTCGGGCTGCGCTATTCCGGCGCATACGACAATGGCTGGGGCACCAATGCGGTGTTCGGCCAATCCTACCAGCTGGGCGGCCAGAACTCGTTCGGCACGCCGGACCTGGTCAATGTCGGCGCCTATTCAGGTCTTGAAACTGCAACCTCCGACTATGTCGGCCTTGTCGGCTTCAACAGCCCCAGCGGGTTTTCCGGCTCGGTCAGCGGCCGTTTCGACGAGCAAAGCTTCGAGATCCGCCGCGCTGAGGTAAAGGCCGCCTTTTCAGGCCTGCCGGTATCGCTGAGCGCCAAATACGCCTTCATCCAGGCGCAGCCACTCTATGGCTTCTCAACCGATCGCCATGAGGTTACGCTCGGCGCCTCGACACATCTTGCCGAGAATTGGCGCGTCTTTGGCACCGGCACATATGATCTGGAGCAGAGCGTTCTGGTCAAGGACGGGGTCGGCTTTGCCTATAGTGATTCGTGCTTTACCTATTTGATGACGTTTTCGGAAAGACGTGACCTGAACACCAAGGAAGTATCGCAGAACGTCGGCTTCAACCTGTCGTTCCGCACGCTCGGCGATTTCGGCTCGTCGCAACGCTCCATCGACACCATTCAATAACGGGCAGCGGTCGGCAACGGGGCGGCTGGCGGACGACATTGTTTCGCCGCATAGAGCAGGCACGAATTTTGACGGCCTGAACTGGGATAGGTTCGGCTGAATCGGGATGGAATTGGGATGCTTTCGATGAGGAAATACCTCTTTTCGGCAGGGTTCGCGCTGCTGGTGGCGTTCTCGACCACCGCGGTGACACGGCCAGTTTTCGCCACCGAGATCAAATACGTCGTCAACAATATACCGATCACCACCGGCGACATCCAGCATCGGGCCGCTTTCCTGCGCCTGCAGCACAGAAAGGGCGATGCCGGCCAGGAAATGATCGACCAGACGCTGCGCCTGGCCGAAGCCCGGCGGCTCGGCATCCGCATCAGCGACGAGCAGGTCGATGCCGCTTATCAGCGTTTCGCCACCAGCAACAAGATGCCGCTCAAGCAGCTTGACGGCGCGATGGCGCAATCCGGCGTCACCAAGGAGCATTTCAAGGACTTTATCCGGGCGCAGATGGCCTGGAACCAGGCGCTGACGGCGCGTCACCGTTCTAGCGACGGCGGCGGCGCCATGAGCGAGCAGGACCTCGTCAAGCGCATGCTCGAAAAAGGCGGCAGCAAACCGAGCGCCACAGAGTACATGCTGCAGCAGGTCATCTTCGTGGTGCCGGCGGCCGAGCGCAGCGCGACGCTGGCCAAGCGCAAACGCGAAGCCGACGCTATGCGCGCCCGCTTCAACGGCTGCAACACCACGCGCGAATTCGCCAAGGGCCTGATCGATGTCACCGTTCGCGATCTCGGCCGGGTGCTGGCGCCGCAATTGCCGGCGGACTGGGCCGAGCAGATAAAGGCTACAAAGGTCGGCGGCGCCACCACGACGCGCGAAACCGACCGCGGTGTCGAATTCATCGGCATCTGCTCGTCGCGCGAAGTGTCAGACGACAAAGCCGCGCAGATGGTGTTCCAGAGTGAAGGTTCGAGCGACAAGAACGCCGACGAACTCTCGAAGAAATATGTCGAGGAGTTGCGGAAGAAAGCCCGCATAATCGAGCGCTGAAGTCGACGCGCCGTGGCTGACGCAGAGCTTCCGCTGGCGTTGAGCGTCGGCGATCCGTCCGGCGTGGGGCCGGACATCGCCATCGCTGCTTGGCAGGCCCGCGAAAGCGCTGGCGTTCCGTCATTTTATCTCCTTGCCGATCCGGCACTGATTGCCGCGCGAGCGCACAGGCTCGGCACCGATATCGCGATTGCCGAGACGACGCCGGCGTTAGCGCCGGGGGTGTTTTCGCGCGCGCTGCCGGTGGTGGCGCTTGCTGCCCGTTTCGTCGACAGTCCCGGCCGCCCGGATCCAGCCAACGCCGCCGGCATCATCGAGGCGATCGACCGCGCCGTTGCCGACTGCCTGGCCGGCCGCGCCGCCGCAGTCGTCACCTGCCCCATTGCCAAGAAGCCGCTCTACGACGCCGGCTTTCGCTTTCCCGGCCACACCGAATATCTGGCGCATCTGGCATCGCTTCACACCGGCACCGAAGTGATACCGGTGATGCTGCTTGCCGGACCGGACCTGCGCACCGTGCCGGTCACCATCCACATCGCGCTGGCCGAGGTGCCGAAAGCGCTGACCACGGACCTTATCGTCGCCACCGGCCGCATCACCGCCGCCGACCTTGCGAACCGCTTCGGAATTGCCAAGCCGCGGCTCGCCATTGCCGGCCTCAACCCGCATGCCGGCGAAGGCGGCACCATGGGCACCGAAGACGAGCGGATCGTGCGCCCGGCGGTCGACCGGCTGAGGCAGGAAGGGATCGACGCCTTCGGGCCGTTGCCGGCCGACACGCTGTTTCATGCTCGCGCCCGCGCCGGCTACGACGTGGCGCTCTGTATGTATCACGACCAGGCGCTGATCCCGGCCAAGGCGCTGGCGTTTGACGAGGCGGTCAACGTCACACTCGGCCTGCCCTTCGTCCGCACCTCGCCCGACCACGGCACCGCCTTCGACATCGCCGGCAAGGGCATCGCCCGTGCCGGCAGCCTGATTGCAGCGCTGAAACTCGCTCGCGTTCTTGCCGATACCGGGAAAAGGCCGTAGGCCCTGAGCCCAATCAGCCATATTCGATGGCCTTAACCCGATGAGCCCGCCTGATGAGCCCAGCCCGATGAGCATAGACGGCCTGCCGCCACTGCGCGAGGTGATCGAGCGCCATGGGCTGCAGGCGAAAAAGGCGCTGGGCCAGAATTTTCTGCTCGACCTTAACCTGACAAGCAAGATTGCGCGAACCGCCGGCGACCTGAGCGACGTTACGGTTATCGAGGTCGGTCCCGGTCCGGGCGGGCTGACCCGGGCCCTGCTCCTCAACGGCGCCCGGCGGGTCGTCGCCATCGAGCGCGATGAGCGCTGCCTGGCGGCCTTGGCCGAGATCGCGAACCACTATCCGGGCCGGCTAGAGATCGTAGCCGGCGATGCGCTGAAAGCTGATTTTGCAGCGCTTGCAAAAGGAGTGCCGGGAGGCGGCGGGCCGGCGAAAATCGTTGCCAACTTGCCCTACAATATCGGCACCGAATTGCTGATCCGCTGGCTGACCGTTACCGAGTGGCCGCCCTTCTACACATCGATGACACTGATGTTCCAGCGCGAGGTCGCCGAACGCATTGCAGCCAGCCCCGGCAGCGATGCCTATGGTCGGCTCGGCGTGCTGGCAGGCTGGCGGACGGAGGCGAGGATTGCCTTCGACGTGCCGCCGCAGGCGTTCACGCCGCCACCCAAGGTGACGTCCTCGGTCGTGCATCTGGTGCCGCGCGCCAGCCCCTTGCCGGCAGAGGTGAAACGGCTCAGCCGCGTCACCGAAGCGGCGTTTGGCCAGCGCCGGAAAATGCTGCGGCAGAGCGTGAAAAGCCTCGGCGGCGAGGCGCTGCTTGCCCGTGCCGGCATCGATCCGACCAGGCGCGCCGAGACGCTGAGCGTCGAGGAGTTCGTTCGCCTGACCAACGCGGTGTGATGCCGGGACGCGTCTGCGTGGAATTTCCGCTCTCACGGCATAGATAGCCGGACAAACCTGCCCGGAGACAAGCAATGGCCGCCTATGTCATTTCCGACGTCACGATCCGCGACGCAGAGGCGATCGAAGCTTATCGCATCCGCGCGGCTGCCTCCATCGCCCAGCACGGCGGGCGCTATCTGGTACGCGGTGGCAAGGTGGAAATGTTGGAAGGCGACTGGTCTCCCGGGCCGCTGATCATCGTCGAATTCCCCGACATGGACACGGCGCGGCGCTGGTATCGCTCGGCCGAATACGCCGCTGCATTGGAGCTGCGCGACGCCGCGCTCAGCCGCAATCTGATGCTGGTCGAGGGGATAGCGCGTTGATCAATCCGTCTTCTCGTCAAGCAGCCCCGAGACGAAATCGAACAGGCCGGGCCGGCGATCGCGTCTGAGCCGTTCGGCGGTGACGATGCCGCGCACCTCGGCGAAAGCGCGGTCGAGATCGTCGTTGACGATGACGAAATCATATTCCTTCCAGTGCTCGATCTCGTTGCGGGCGTTCTTGAGCCGCGTCTCGATCACCGCTTCCTGGTCCTCGGCGCGACGCTTCAGCCGCGCCTTCAATTCCTTCATCGATGGCGGCAGGATGAATATCGAGACGATGTCGGCGCGCATCTTCTCCTTGAGCTGCTGAGCGCCTTGCCAGTCGATGTCGAACAGCATGTCGCGGCCTTCGGCCAGCGCCTGTTCAGCCGGCTCGCGCGGCGTCGCGTAGCAATTGCCGTGCACCTCCGCCCATTCGAGCAGCGCATCGGAATCGCGCAGCCGCTCGAACTCGCGCATGGTACGGAAGTGGTAATGGACGCCCTCGATCTCGCTGCCGCGGCGTGGCCGCGTGGTGACCGAGACCGACAATTCCAGGCTGGAATCGCTCTCCAGCAGATTGCGCGCAATCGTCGACTTGCCGGCGCCTGACGGCGACGACAAGACCAGCATCAGCCCGCGGCGCCGAATGCGGGAACCCACATCCCTAGCGGTCATGGGGCTTGGCAGTCATGTGGCTTGGCATCGGGATCATTCCAGATTCTGGACCTGTTCGCGAAACTGGTCGACGACCGCCTTCAGTTCCAGCCCGATGGCGGTGACCGCGGCAGCATTCGACTTGGAACACAGCGTATTCGATTCGCGGTTGAATTCCTGTGCCAGGAAATCGAGCTTGCGGCCGATGGCGCCGCCGCCGCCGAGCAGCGCCCGGCCTGACGCCACATGTGTCTTCAGCCGGTCGATCTCCTCGCGTATGTCGGCCTTGGTGGCCAGGAACGCCGCTTCCATATGCAGCCGGCTGGCGTCCAGGTTGGCAGACGCGTCCATCAACAGGCGGATCTGCTCGGCGAGCCTTTCGCGGATCGTGGCCGGTTCGCGTGATGGATCGGCCTCGGCCCGCAGCGTCAGCGCCTCGATGGCATCGATATGGCCGGACAGCAGGGAACGAAGTGCCGCACCTTCGCCCTGGCGCGCCTGGTGCAGCCCGTTCAGTGCTGCTTCCAGCGCCGACAGTATTGCGGTATCGAGCGCACTGCGCGCCTCTTCGGTTTCGATGGTTTCGGGAATGTCGAGAACGCCGCGCAGCGCAAGCAGGCCGTCGGCCGCCGCAGGGGCTACTCCGAACTGCTCCTGCAGCCGCTTGGCCAAGCCCGCCAGATCCTTCAGGAAAGCCTCGTTGACCACGGGTTGCGCTTGCGCGCCGGCGGCGCGGCCAATGGTCAGCGTCATCTGGAAATTGCCGCGCGCAAAACGCTTCTGCACCGTCTGCCGGACGGCCGGCTCCAACCGGTCGAAACCTTGCGGCAGCCGCAGCCTGACCTCGACGCTTTTGCCGTTGACGGACTTGGCTTCCCAGGCAATCGAAGTGCCGTCGTGTTCGGCGACACTGCGCGCAAAACCGGTCATGCTCTGCAAGTTCATGTAGCCGTGCGTCCCTTTGCCGAATGCCCCTCAAGCCGGAGCGATTTTCTCCGGACAGGACCATGTGAATTTCAATGCCATGGCAGCCCTTGCACATCCACCCGGATATGCACAGGGCCAAACTGATGGCGTCCGGCCCTACTGGGCGGCGGTGGGGCCTGCATCGTCAACGATGGCTCCCGCCGGCGTGTCGGCTCCGGTATTGGTTGCTCCCGCCTTGGCGGCGTCCTGCGCCTGCTTTTTCAGCAGTGCCCGGTAGCGAGCGACATTCTCGTTATGCTCATCGAGCGTCGAGGCAAAGACGTGCCCGCCGCTGCCGTCGGCGACGAAGTAGAGATCGCTGGTCTTCGACGGATTGGCGACAGCCTCCAGCGCCGCACGGCCGGGATTGGCGATCGGCGTCGGCGGTAACCCGTTGATCAGATAGGTGTTGTAGGGCGTCGGCTTCTGGATGTCCGACTGATAGATCGGGCGGTCGATGGGTTTGCCTTTGCCGCCGAACAGGCCGTAGATGATGGTCGGGTCCGACTGCAGCCGCATACCCTTGGCCAGCCGGTTGAGGAAGACGGCGGCTACGCGCGAGCGTTCATCGCCCTTGCCGGTCTCCTTCTCGACGATAGAGGCCAGGGTGACAAAATCCTCAACGTTGGCGATCGGCAGATCCGGCGCTCGGCGTTGCCAGACCTCGTCGACCAGCTTCTTCTGGTCGGCCAGAAGCTTGTCGACCATCTGCTGGCGTGTTGCGCCGCGGGTGAAACGCAGCGTGTCGGTGGCGAGGCTGCCCTCAGGTGGAGTGGTCGACGGCATATCGCCGGTCAGCGCGTCCTGCTCGGCGATCCGTTGCAGCGCCTGCTCGACCGTCAGCCCCTCGGGGATGGTCAGCGAATACATCACCGACTTGCCGCTCTTCAGCAGTTCCATGATATCGTGCATCGACGCCTGCGGCTTGATCTCGTATTCGCCGGCCTTCAGGGCGGAATCATTGCCGAAGGCGCGCACGCCAAGGCGGAAAATGCGGGCGTCGCTGATCAGCCCTCGCCGCTCAAGCTGGTCGGCGATCTCCTGGACGCCGCTATTCGGCTTGACCAGGAAAGTGTCGCCATTGGCCGACGGGCCGGGCTCGTTGAACTCCTGCTTGCCGAAATACAGCGCAACGCCTGCCGCCAGCACCATCAGCATCACCGAAGAGATGACGAAGTTCATGAACACGACGAACTGGCTGCGCGAGGCACGCGAGCGCTTCGGCGGCGGCGTGCCGGCCTCGGGCCGCAACGCCTCGCTGGCCGTCTTCGGCACGATCGGGCCGGGCGTGGGCGTTGCTGGCCGTTGCCCGAATTCCCCGTTATCGGCCGGATTTGTGTTCATAGCGCCCTACCATTTGATCTTGCGACGAATCCCCTCGGGCAGAGTAGGGGCGAATATGGCAAAATTGACGGCAGACGGAAACCGGCAGAGCGGTCAGCCATTGTAGCGCTGGAAGACGAGCGAGGCGTTGGTGCCACCGAAGCCGAAGGAGTTGGACAGCGCCACGTCTATCTGCCGGGCCCGCGGCTTGTGCGGCACCAGGTCGATCGCCGTTTCGCGCTCCGGATTGTCAAGATTGATGGTCGGCGGCGCGATGTTGTCGCGAATGGCGAGGATCGAAAAGATCGCCTCGGCAGCACCAGCCGCGCCCAGCAGGTGGCCAATCGACGATTTGGTCGACGACATCGATATCTTCGAGGCGGCGTTGCCGACCAGCCGCTCGACGGCGCCGAGTTCGATCGTATCGGCCATGGTCGAGGTGCCGTGCGCGTTGATGTAGTCGACATCGGCCGGCGTCAGCTTCGCCCGGTTCAGCGCCGCGGTCATGCAACGGAAAGCGCCGTCGCCGTCCTCGGCAGGCGCGGTGATGTGATAGGCGTCGCCGGTCAGACCGTAGCCGGTGACCTCGGCATAGATCTTGGCGCCGCGGGCCTTGGCGTGTTCGAGCTCCTCGAGCACGACAACACCGGCGCCCTCGCCCATGACGAAGCCGTCGCGATCGCGATCATAGGGGCGTGAGGCCGTTTGTGGCGCATCGTTGCGCTCGGTGGAGAGCGCGCGGCAAGCGGCGAACCCGGCGACCGACAGTCTCGTCACCGGCGCTTCGGCGCCGCCTGCGACCATAACGTCGGCATCGCCCCAGATGATCAGCCGGGCGGCATCGCCGATGGCGTGCGCACCGGTCGAGCAAGCGGTGACGACGGCATGGTTGGGGCCTTTCAGCCCATGCCGGATCGAGACCTGACCGGAGACGAGGTTGATGATCTGGCCAGGGATGAAGAATGGGCTGATGCGGCGCGGACCGCGTTCCTTGAGGATCATCGCATTCTCGGCGATGCCTTCGATGCCGCCGATGCCCGAACCGATCAGCACGCCGGTGGCGCACTGTTCCTCATGCGTCTTCGGCTGCCAGCCGGAATCCTTGAGTGCCTCGTCGGCGGCCGCGATCCCGTACAGAATGAAGTCGCCGATCTTGCGCAGTTCCTTCGGCTCGAGAACGGCTTCAGGATTGAAAGTGGCATTGGAGCCGTCACCGCGCGGAATGACGTGGGCGACCTTGCAGGCAAGATCTTCCACCTCGAATTCGGTGATGCGCTTGGCTGCGCTGCGGCCGGTCAGAAGCTCCTTCCAGCTGTGCTCGAAGCCCATGCCGAACGGCGAAAGCAGCCCAAGGCCCGTGACGACGACACGCCTCATCGCAGGTCCTCCCCGGTGATGACTGCAAATAGCGTCAGGCGGAGGCCTTGTCGATGTATTTCACCGCATCGCCAACAGTCAGGATGGTCTCGGCGGCGTCGTCCGGGATTTCGACACCGAACTCTTCTTCGAACGCCATGACAAGTTCGACCGTGTCGAGGCTGTCCGCGCCCAGATCATCGATGAAGCTCGCCTGCTCCGTCACCTTGTCGGCATCGACGCCAAGGTGCTCGATGACGATCTTCTTGACGCGCTCTGCGGTGTCACTCATTTGGGCATCCTCGTCTTTTGGTTGTCTGTCTTCGTTAGCGGGCAGAATGCCGCTAATCAAGCTGAAAGATGGTCCTGCCGGAAACGCAGCGGAACAGGACCGGTTTTTGCCCGAACCGCCGGGTTGCGGGCGGCATTACACGAAAAATCCCGTGCATCCAAGACGGAATGAAGCGTTTTCCCAAGTGTTAGATCATTGCCATGCCGCCATTCACATGAATGGTCTGGCCGGTGACGTAGGCTGCCTCGTTGGAAGCGAGGTAGGCGACGGCTGAGGCGACTTCGGCGCCCGTGCCCATGCGCCGGGTCGGGATCGCCGCCATGATCGCCTCTTTCTGTTTGTCGTTGAGCTTGGCGGTCATCGCCGATTCGATGAAGCCCGGGGCGACGCAGTTGACGGTGATATTGCGGGTGGCGATCTCCTGCGCCAGCGATTTGGAAAAGCCGATCATACCGGCTTTGGAGGCGCAATAGTTGGTCTGGCCGGGATTACCCATGACGCCAACCACTGAAGTGATGTTGATGATGCGGCCATGGCGGCGCCGCATCATCGGATGGGTAAGCTCGCGGGTCAGCCGGAACACGGCGGTCAGGTTGACCTCGAGCACGCTATCCCAGTCGGCGTCAGCCATGCGCACGAACAACCCGTCCTTGGTGATGCCGGCATTGTTGACGAGGATGTCGACGCCTTCGAGGTCAGCTTCCGCCTTCTGGCCGAGCGCCTTGACGTCGTCGCGGTTGGAAAGATTGGCCGGGAAAAGCTTGACCCGGTCGCCCAGTTCGGCGGCCAGCGCCTCCAATTTCTCGATACGTGTGCCATGCAGGCCGACGATGGCGCCCTGGCCGTGCAGCACGCGGGCGATCGCCTCGCCTATACCTCCCGATGCGCCGGTGACGAGCGCCTTGCGGCCGGTCAATTCGAACATGCTTTATCCTCTTCCCAAATCGTACTGGCCAATCATACGGGCCGGTGAGTTCGGCTATCTGTAAACGTTGCCGCGGTGGCCTATGGTTACCACCAGAATGACGAGCCGGTTATCCTGCACATCGCAAATGATGCGATAATCCCCGACGCGATATCTCCAAAAGGTTGCGAGCGGGCCCTTCAGCGGTTTGCCGAGTTCACGCGGGTTGTCGAGAACGGCAATGCGGTTTTCAATAAAATCACGGATACGGTGACGTGTCTGCGGATCCAGTTTTTCGACAAATTTTCGCGCCGAGTGGGCGTATTCAAGCGTCCAGGCCACGCCAGAAGTCCTCGGCTCTCATGACGTCTTCTTCACCACGCCTGATCCGCTCAACGACTTCGGCAGCCAGGTAGTAATCCTCCAAGTCCTCCAGACCACGTTCAATGAGCTCGCGCAGATAGTAGGCCTTGCTGCGACCAGTCTTGGCCGCGAGAAAATCCAGGCGCTGCTCGACTTCAGGAGAAAGGCGGATCGATGTGGGCATGCCGCACCTTGTTGCGATACATGTATTCATATAGCGGCAAGCACTGATGAATTCAAGCTACGTGGTCACCCAAGGCGGCAAGTGCCGTCTCGACCTCCGCCGCCGATCCGATGCTGCTGGTGGCAATGTCGCGGTTGATGCGGCGGGCCAGCCCCGACAGCACCTTGCCGGCGCCCACTTCGTAAAGCGTCACAACGCCGTTGCTGCCGAACCACTCCACCGTTTCGCGCCAGCGCACGCGCCCGATCACCTGTTCGACGAGTCGGCGGGCGATCTCGTCGGGATCGCTCGTCGGGGTCACCGTAACATTGGAGACCAGCGGCACGACCGGCGCACTCTTCGTCACGGCGGCCAGCGCCTCCCGCATGATCTCGGCCGCAGGCTTCATCAATGCCGAATGGAAGGGCGCCGAGACCTGCAGCATCAGCGCCCGCTTGGCGCCCTTCTCCGTGCATAGCCTCGCCGCCAGTTCGACCGCTGGCCTGGCGCCGGAGATCACCAGCTGGCCGCCGCCATTGTCATTGGCGATCTGGCAAACCAAGGCTTGTGCGGGATCTTTGGCGGCGCCCTGGGCGGCCTCTGCGCAAGCAGCTTCGACGTCGGCCTGTTCCAGCCCGATGATCGCCGCCATGGCGCCCTCGCCGGCCGGCACAGCCGCCTGCATGGCATTGCCGCGGATGCGCAACAGCCGGGCGGCGTCGGCGACCGAAACGAAACCTGCGGCCGCAAGTGCCGAATATTCGCCGAGCGAGTGGCCGGCGACATAGGTGACCTTGCCGTTCAGGGAGAAGCCGCGCGCCTCCAGCGCCCGGATTGCGGCAAGCGACACCGCCATCAGCGCCGGCTGGGCGTTGGCGGTCAGCGTCAGCGTCTCTTCCGGGCCTTCCCAGATCAGCTTCGATAGGTTTTCGCCGAGCGCGTCGTCAACTTCCTCGAAGATCCGCCGCGATTCCACAAAGGTATCGGCGAGGTCCTTGCCCATGCCGACAGCCTGGCTGCCCTGCCCCGGAAAGGTGAATGCGATGGCCATCGGCGGCTCCCAGCTGCTGGTTCACGTTGCCTGTGACGCAAGGCGTGCGGCCAAGTCAAGTCCAACCTTGATCGCGTAATATCGGCCGAGTGCCTGTTTCGGCAGGCTTTTTGGCGATCACTCATGATGAAAACCGCTCACGATTTGTTTGCTGGCTCTTCTTATTTCCGCCACAGGCGCTAGGCTTTGCGTGACAGTTCGATGACAATCGAGTGACGCTTTTGTTGCGGGCCGGGGAACTATTGAAGTGGCAAAGACCAAGCAGAGCGCAGCCGAGGCGGCGCCCCAGTTTCTTGAAGGCGATCCGTCGACCGGCTATCTGCCGGCGCGCAAATGGCCTGTCATCCGCTATGGCCTTATCAGCTTGCTGGCTGCGGCCATCCTTGTGTTTGCCATCGAACTGATCGTGCGCGGCAACTTTGCCGGCACCATTGATTTCTTTCTGCAGCCTTTCAAACCCGGCTGGACCACGATCATCATTTTTGCGCTGATCCTCATCGGCCTCGACGCCGTGCTCGGCCGCAGTCATCAGAGCCTGATGATCGTCGCGCCGCTGACATTGTCGCTGGCGTTCGTCGGCCACCAGAAGTCGCTGTATCTCGGCGATCCGCTCTATCCGACCGATTTCCTTTATTCCCGGCAGATCGTGGCACTGATGCCGCTTCTGGTACGCGATCGCCCGGGAACCGCCATTGCCCTGGCGATCGGCATCGTCGGCGGGCTGTCGCTGCTCGTCTATGGCTGGCGGCTATGGCGCCGCCGCGTTCCGGCGCTCAGCCACAAGGGCCGCCTTGCCCGGCTGACGCTGACAGTACCGCTGATCGCCTTCTTCGTTTCCATCATGGACTATGCCACTTTCTCGTGGACGCGCGACCGGCTGCAGATCATCCCGATCATGTGGGACCAGAAGGAAAACTATGCCTCGAACGGTTTTGCGCTCGCCTTCGCGCTTAACGTTCCGATGGCGCATGTCTCGGCGCCGCCCGGCTATTCCGACAAGGCGATCGAAGCGATCGGCAAACCGCAGGTGACCGCCTCGGTACCTGCCGAGAAGCCCGACATCATCGTCGTCATGAGCGAATCCTTCTGGGATCCGACCAAGCTACCCGGCGTCACCATCACACCCGACCCTATCCCCAATGTGCGGGCACTGCGCACGGGTTACATGTTCTCGCCCGAGTTCGGCGGCATGACGGCCAACATCGAGTTCGAGGCCCTGACCGGCTTTTCCAACGCCTTCCTGCCGGCGGGCAGCATTCCCTACCAGCAATATGTGCGGACACCGACTCCCTCGCTGGCGACCTTCCTGAAAAGTCAGGGCTACCGGGCGCGCGCCATCCATCCCGGCACTAACTGGTTCTGGAACCGGGGGGCCGTCTATGCCGATTTCGGCTTCAACGACTTCAAGTCCGAGGAGACGTTGCCGCCCATGCAGAAGCGCGGACCGCTCGCGTCGGACGCTGCGATGACCGACGAGATCATCCACGAAGCCGATACCAGCGCCGAGCCGGTGTTCTTTTTCGCCGTCAGCCTGCAGAACCACGGGCCGTATGAGCCGTATCGCTATAACAATCCGACCCACAAGGTGCAGGCGCCGATCAGCCAATGGGCGCGTGAATCGCTGTTGAGCTATGCCGAAGGCTCTTCCGACGCGGACCGCGGCCTCGAGCGGCTGATCGAATGGGCGAAGAAACGCGAGAGGCCGACCGTCATCGCGTTCTTCGGCGACCATCTGCCGCCGCTTGGGCCGGTCTACGTCGAGACCGGCTTCCTGAAGGACAATGTTGCGCCGCGCAAGGAGGCGGCCGACCAGATGCTGCTGCACCACCAGACGCCGCTGATCGTCTGGTCGAATCGCAGCGGCCCGGCCGAGGATCTGGGCGCCGTCAGCCCGTCCTTCCTGCCCTACCATATCCTGAAGACAGCCGGCATCAGCCATCCCTATTACACCGGCTTCCTCGGACAGTTGCGAGAGCGCTACCGCGTTATCGACCGCAATTTGCTTTTGGCACCGGGGGGCGACGCCACCCCCGATTGGTCGCGTCAGAAAGAGATCGATCCGGCAATCCGCGACTTCCGTCTGCTGCAATACGACATGATGTTCGGCAAGCGCCATGCGGCGCCCGATTTCTTCCCTGAAACCACAGGCAAAGTGGCTGCACACACGAGTTGAGCAGCGGCGGCGGGAGAGCGGCCGACGTCGTTCAGTTCGTCAAGTGCAGCTGCGAAATCGAGCTTCCGATTTTCAGGAAGACGCTTTCGAGCTGACTGACGTCGTTGGTCGGGTAATAATCCGACGGCGACGATGCGCAGGCCTCGTAGAGCTTGCGGTTGGCTGCGGTGTCGGCCTGCAGCAGCACTGTGAAGATCTGCACGTCCTGCTTCTTCAATGTGTTGCATACATTGGTTGTCCAATCGTCGACATTGCGCGCAGCCGCGGTCTGGTCGCTGGATCCAAACCGACCCGAGGCCAGGAATCCGTAGGAGCCATAGTCCGACTTCTGTGGCGTATCCTTCGCGCCATAGACAACATTCTCGCCGTCGGTGAGCAGCAGCACCGTTTTGGTCGTGCCTGACGCCCTGAACGGCGCGCCGTCGCTGTAAGGCGGTGCCGGCGAGAGCACCCGCATCCCCCATGACAAGCCTTCCGAAACATTGGTCCCCGAGCCGTTCCATTCGATCATCTCACCGACGGCCTTCCGCAATTTGTCGAAATCATCGGTCAGCGGCACTATCGGCGTCGGACAGGCCCGGTTTGGGCCGATAGTCAGTGGGCCTCTCTTGTCGTTGATCAGCTTCATCGTCGAAACACTGTACTTCGCCATGTCGCTGGTGAGGCCGGGAAGCAGGGTGAGGACGGTATCGTCGAGATAGGAATTGTTGTAGCCGGTCGCTGAATTGCCGTAGGAGCTGTTTGGATTTCTAGCGTTACCTGGATCGTCCGGCGCGAAATAAGGTACGAACAGGGTGTCCGGTTTGTTTTGGTCGGGCGAAATGTCGGAAACATTGTTGGTTCCTGGCCGCGCTTCGACGCAGCCTCTCCATTCGACGCCCAATTGCTTGAACAGATCCATATGGTTGACGCGCTTGCCGCCGACCGAGGGGAAATTGGCGCCGTTGTTCGGCGATTTGCCGGCCATGTCGATCCAGGCCGGATCGTAGTCCTCGCCCTTGACGTTGACGGCGGTGACGAACGGCACCACCGCGACACGTACGCTGCGCGTCGGCGACTTCGCCGCTTCGAGCATATCGATCAGGGCCGTCGCCGCCGTCCGCAATGCGCCGATGCGATCGTTGCTGGCCATCGACCCGGTATTGTCGAGCACCAGCACGACTTCGAGCTGATTGGTCGATTCGACGGCGCCGGCATCGACGGTGATGCGCTTGTCGTTGCCGAACAGGAAGGCGAAGTTCAAATTGACGTCCGCCGTGGCGACAGCCTTGGTCTGGATGTAATTGAGGCCCCTTTCCACGGTAAGCGTCGCTTCGGCGTTCCTCAACTCGCTGTGGCCGGCGACATTGGTCTGGAAGTAGCGGTCGAAGACGTCCTTGCGCGAAGCCTCGATGTCGCCGAGATGCGAAGATGCAAGGTTCGCGGCATCGAGCGCATTCTGCAAGCTGACCTTGGCCCTCATCAAGGTGGACACGTCCACGGCAAAGGCGACGGCGGTCAGAACCGCAGGCAGCCCGAACGCCAGCATCAGGGCAAAGTTGCCGCTCTTCGAACGGCAGAATTTGTCGAAAAGCATTTTTGTCCCCAAACCGCCTTGGTGCCGAACTCGCGCAGACTGTTTGCTTTTGCATCCGCATGATGAACGACGGGTTGCCGCCACGCCCGCCGGTGCTGGAACTTCGCATGGTGGTTAAGGTCCGGTTTCAGGAGATCCGTAAGCCTTGCCGTCGAGACCCGTGGCGCTCTGGGACGGTAGGGCCGTTTGCTCCGTCGTTTGGCCTTGCTTTGCGGTCAAATTCCTGTATAGACGCCCGCAATCTGCCGGTCCTTGCTGGGGGCTGAACGGAGGGCCGGAGGTTTTTCGAAACCTTCGCGTGAAGCCAGAAGCGCTTCCGCCTCCCGTGTCTCCGCTCTCGACCGTCTCGTCATGCTCCTTTCTTCCCCGCCTTCGCAAGGATTGCGGGTCAGAGAAGTTGCAGAGGCTTTTGCCGCCGGGAACCGGGAGAGAAACGAAGAAAGGCACGAACACTATGGCTCTATACGAACATGTGTTTCTTGCTCGGCAGGACCTCTCGCAGCAGCAGGTCGATGCGCTTGTCGAACAGTACAAGGGCGTCATCACCGCGAATGGCGGGTCCGTCGGCCGGGTCGAGAACTGGGGACTGAAGTCCCTCACCTACCGGGTCAACAAGAACCGGAAGGCATATTATACACTCATGGACATCACCTGCCCGCCGGCCGCGCTCAACGAGATGGAGCGCCAGATGGGCCTGTCCGAGGACGTGCTGCGTTTCCTGACCATCAAGGTCGATGCGCATGAGGAAGGTCCGTCGGCAATGATGCAGAAGCGCGAAGAGCGCTCGGAACGCGGCGGCTTCGGCGACCGCGACCGTGGCGATCGTGGCCCGCGCTCATTCGGCGACCGCGATCGCGGTGACCGTGGTGACCGTCCGCCGCGCAGCTTCGGCGATGGCGGTGCCGATCGTGGCCCGCGCCGTCCGCGCGAAGGCTTTGAAGGAGCCGCAGAATAATGGTCGACATCAACCAGATCCCAACCCGGCGCCCCTTCCACCGTCGCCGCAAGACCTGCCCGTTCTCCGGCGCCAATGCGCCGAAGATCGACTACAAGGACGTGCGGCTTCTGCAGCGCTACATCTCCGAGCGCGGCAAGATCGTTCCATCGCGTATCACCGCCGTAAGCCAGAAGAAGCAGCGCGAGCTCGCCAAGGCGATCAAGCGCGCCCGCTTCCTCGGCCTGCTGCCCTACGTGGTCCGCTAACACTGATTAGTTGACCATGATCTTATCCGAAAACCGGTTTCCACTTTTCGGGATCATGGTCTAGCCAGCGGGCGGTTCGCCGCCCGCTTTTCACCGGCCACGACGGGCGTAGCCGGATCGAACACCAAATCCCGGGTTGGATTTCAACAAGAGATCCTAACTGCCGCGACAGGCAGGACAGCGACACAGGCGACGACGCCCCAGCTTCCTGACCTGTTCCAGACAACTCGGCGCCGATCCTGAGGACAGCGCCCAAGCGAAGGAACAAAACCATGGAAGTCATTCTTCTCGAACGCGTTTCCCGCCTCGGCCAGATGGGCGATACCGTCAAGGTCAAGGACGGGTTTGCCCGCAATTTCCTGCTGCCGCAAGGCAAGGCGCTGCGCGCCAACGAAACTAACAAGAAGAAGTTCGAGGGACAGCGGGCCCAGCTTGAAGCCCGCAACCTGGAGCGCAAGTCCGAAGCCGCGCAGATTGCAGAAAAGCTCGACGGCAAGAGCTTCATCGCCGTGCGCTCGGCCGGCGAAACCGGTCAGCTTTATGGTTCGGTCTCGACGCGCGACATCGCCGAGCTGGTGATGGCGGAAGGTTTTTCGGTCAACCGCAACCAGATCCTGCTCAACCAGCCAATCAAGACCATCGGCGTCACCAATGTGGCGATCGCGCTGCACCCGGAAGTCGAGGTTACCATCACGCTCAACATTGCCCGCACGGCCGACGAAGCCGAGCGCCAGGCCAAGGGCGAAACGCTGACCACCGCCGAAGCCATCTACGGCGAGGACATCAACGATAATGCGCGGCCGGAAAACTTCTTCGATCCGAATGCGGAGTTCGAAGGCGGCGAAGACAACGGCTGATCGTCATTCGTCGGCATTCGCCGGCTAATCGCTATTCTGGCCCAATGCCCGGGCCTCGTACCCGGGCATTTTTATGCCAAATGGAACTTTTCGAACCCCTATATCTTGATGCAGAATAGGACAGCATGTCTGGCCGAGAGGGGACAATTGGTCATGAATATTCTGCTGAAACGCGTTCTCGACCGCCTGGTCCGCACAGGCAATCTCAAGGTGACAGGGCCGCAAGGCTCGATGGTGACTTTCGGTGACGGCAGCGGCGAGCCGGTGCACATGCACATCAAGACAAGGCATGCCGAGCGCGCAATAACCTTCGATCCGATGCTGGCGGTGCCGGAAGCCTACATGGACGGTGAACTCGACATTCTCGAGGGCGGCGTGCTGGGGGTGATGCGGATTGCCTTCCAGAACATGGGCAGCGGCGGTATCGATGCCACCTGGTCGAAGGCGATCGAAGGTCTGCGCCACGCCTTCCGGCGCCTGCAGCAGATCAATACGGCGTCGCGGGCGCGCCGCAACGTGCAGCGCCATTACGATCTGTCGGGCGACCTCTACCGCCTCTTCCTCGATGAGGACATGCAATATTCCTGCGCCTATTTCGAGCAGCCGGACATGACGCTCGACGAGGCCCAAGCGGCCAAGAAGCGCCATATCGCCGCCAAGCTCAGGCTGAAGGCCGGCCAGACGGTTCTTGATATCGGCTCCGGCTGGGGTGGGCTTGGGCTCTATCTAGCCAAGGCGTTCGACGTCGACGTACAGGGCGTGACGCTGTCGACCGAGCAGCACGGCGTCGCCACCGACCGCGCCCATGCGCAAGGCCTGCAAAACCGGGTGCATTTCGACATCAAGGACTATCGCGAACTCAATGAACGTTTCGACCGCATCGTCTCCGTCGGCATGTTCGAGCATGTCGGGGTCAATCATTTCCGCACCTTCTTCGACAAGTCGGCGACGCTCCTGAAGCCGGACGGCGTCATGCTGCTGCACACGATCGGCCGCTCCGGCGTGCCGTGGGCAACCAGCGCCTTCATCCGCAAGTACATCTTCCCGGGCGGCTACATCCCGTCGCTATCCGAAGTGATGCCGGCCATCGAAAAATCGGGGCTCGTCGTCACCGACATCGAGGTTCTGCGGCTGCATTATGCCGAGACGCTGAAGCATTGGGGCGAGCGCTTCGCGGCCAACCGCGACAAGGCCAGGGCGATTTATGACGAGCGCTTCTGCCGCATGTGGGAGTTCTATCTTGCCGCCTCGGAAGCTGCCTTCCGCTGGCAGGATCTGGTGATCTTCCAGATCCAGATTGCCAAGAAGAACGACACGCTGCCGATGACGCGCGACTACATGGCCAGTTGCGAGAAGGCGCTAGAGATGCGCGATCTTGGACGTCGCGAAAAGGCTCCGGTTGCCAAGCCCACTCGCCGCCGCAAGGTGGCGGATCCGGAGTAGACTGCCGGCATCACGCCATCGCCACTTGCCATTGCCGGCCGGCACGCTGAAAAGGGTCCCGTCAAACGCGGGACCTTTTTTCATGACCTACCTCCTCTACGTCGCCGCCGCACTTGCCGAGATCGCCGGCTGCTTTTCGTTCTGGGCGTGGTGGCGGCTGGACAAGTCGCCGCTGTGGTTGGCGCCCGGTCTCGTCTCGCTCGTGCTATTCGCGTGGCTGCTGGCGCTGGTCGACACCAGCGCGGCGGGCCGGGCCTACGCCGCCTATGGCGGCATCTACATTGCCGCCTCGCTGGCCTGGTTGTGGCTGGCGGAAGGCGTGCACCCCGACCGCTGGGATCTTGCCGGTGCCGCGATCTGCATCGTTGGCGCCTCGGTCATTCTGCTCGTACCTCGGACTGCCTAAGCGATGGAACTGCCCATCCCGCTTAGACAAGGCGTCGAGCGCCTTCTCGAACAGGTGCCGTTGCCGATGCTTAAGCAAGCGGCAAAGACGCTGTCGGACCGCTACCGCGCCGAGTTGCGCGACGGTCGCCTGCACATGGCCGAAGACATGGCGGTGAAGGCCTATCTGGCAACGCGGCTGCCGGCGACCTATGCCGCCATCCGCGCCAGCCTCGATGCGGTCAGCGAGGCACGGCCGGATTTTTTCCCAAAAACCCTGCTCGATGTCGGCGCCGGCCCTGGCACGGTGCTTTGGGCCACAATCAATCTCTGGCCGGATCTCGAACAGGCGGTGCTACTCGAGGCCGGCGCCGCGGTACGAAGGGTCGGCGAAGCACTTGCCGCGGATGCGATCACGGCCAGGACCGCCTGGCGGACCGGCGACATCACCATCGACCTGGTCGATCTGGAGCCGGCCGAGCTGGTGACTTCAGCCTATGTGCTGGATGAGATCGCGCCGGCATCGCTGGCAAAACTCATCGACCGGCTCTGGCAGCTGACCGCAGACACGCTGCTGGTGGTCGAGCCGGGCACGCCGGCCGGCTGGCAGCGTATTCTTGCCGTGCGGCGGCAGTTGATCGAGGCGGGCGCGCACGTGCTTGCGCCCTGCCCGCATGAGGCGCCCTGCCCGCTCGTTGCCCCCGACTGGTGCCATTTCGCCCGCCGCGTCGCCCGCTCGCGCCTACACCGTCTGGCCAAGGATGCCGAGGTGCCGTGGGAGGACGAGAAATTCATCTTTGTCGCGGCCTCCCGCCATCCGGCCGCTCCGCCTCGAGCGCGAGTGATCGCACCGCCGAAGTCGGGGTCCGGCAAGGTCTTGCTGAAGCTTTGCGACCAGGATGGGGGTGCTGCCGAGCGACTGTTCACCAAGCGCGACGGCGAGACGTTCAAGGCCGCGCGGCGACTGGATTGGGGTGATGCCTTGCCGGAATGACCGGCAGCTATTTTCCTGTTTTGTTCTCGCCCGAGAACGGCTAGGCTCGCCATCTTGATTCGAGTCAATCGAGATTCTTTCCACCGAAAGATCCTGGCTGTGAATCGCGGGCATCAAAGTTGGTTGGTTAGGGACTGATGCAGATAAGTCATCACCGACTTGTCTCGTTCTGATATCGAGAGACGGGGATCAGGACAGGGGACATCATGGCAGAGGCAGCACGAAAATTCGGCGTGGCGGAAACACCGCTCTATCGCGAGGCGCCGAACAATATCGAGGCCGAGCAGGCGCTGCTCGGCGCCATACTGGTCAACAACGATGCCTTCTACCGCGTCTCCGACTTCCTGAAGCCCGGCCATTTCTACGAGCCGCTGCATAGAAAGATCTTCGAGGTCGCGGCCGAGCTCATCCGCATGGGCAAGATCGCGACGCCGATCACGCTGAAGACCTTCCTGCCGGCCGACGAGAAGGTCGGCGACATGACGGTGGCGCAATATGTCGTGCGGTTGGCGGTCGAGGCCGTCACCGTCGTCAACGCCACCGACTATGGCCGCGCCATCTACGATCTGGCGACGCGGCGCGCGCTAATCACTGTCGGCGAGGACATGGTCAACATCGCCTATGACGCGCCGGTCGACATGTCGCCCTCCGACCAGATCGAGGATGCCGAGCGGCGCCTGTTCGAATTGGCCGAAACCGGCCGCTACGATGGCGGCTTCGAGAGCTTCACCGATGCCGTCAAGACCGCCGTCGACATGGCCAATGCGGCTTATATGCGCGACGGGCATTTGTCGGGCGTTGCTACCGGCTTGCGCGATCTCGACCGCCGCATGGGCGGCCTGCAGTCGTCCGACCTGATCATCATTGCCGGCCGCCCCGGCATGGGCAAGACTTCGCTCGCCACCAATATCGCCTTCAACATCGCCGAGGCCTATGTCCCGGCGCAGCAGGCGGACGGCTCGTTCAAGGCGGCCAATGGCGGCGTCGTCGGCTTCTTTTCGCTCGAAATGTCATCCGAACAGCTGGCCACCCGCATTATTTCCGAACAGACGGAAATCCCGTCGTCGAAAATCCGGCGCGGCGAGATCAGCGAGATGGATTTCGAAAAGCTGGTCGCCTGCTCGCAGACAATGCAGAAAATCCCGCTGTTCATCGACCAGACGGGCGGCATTTCCATCGCTCAGCTGTCGGCCCGCGCGCGTCGCCTGAAGCGCCAGCGCGGCCTCGACGTCATCGTTATCGACTATATCCAGCTGATGCAGGGATCGAGCGCGAAATCCTCGCAAAACCGCGTCCAGGAAATCACCGAGATCACCACCGGCCTCAAGGCACTAGCCAAGGAGCTGGCGGTGCCGATCATCGCGCTGTCGCAGCTGTCGCGCCAGGTCGAGAGCCGCGACGACAAGCGCCCGCAGCTTTCGGATCTGCGCGAATCGGGCTCCATCGAGCAGGACGCCGACGTGGTGCTGTTCGTCTACCGCGAGGAATATTATCTGAAGAACCGCGAGCCGAAGCCGGGCACCGACGAATACATCAAATGGGAACACGAGATGAACGAGATGCGCGGCAAGGCCGAGGTCATCGTCGCCAAACAGCGCCACGGCCCAACGGGATCGGTCAGCCTCGCCTTCCAGGGCGAGTTCACCCGCTTCTCGGACCTTGCGGAAGAGCATCATATTGCGGAGAGGTTTGAGTAAGCGTTTGGCAGATGTCGCAACAAGAATGCGGGAGTACGGCGTTCCTTCACGCCCCCCTCTGTCCTGCCGGACATCTCCCCCACGAGGGGGGAGATTGGAGATGTCCGGCAGGACAGAGGGGGGCGCTGTCCCGCCGACCTGTCTTTCAATTGTCGCAGGCCGCGCCTGATGGCCAAATCCCGCGTCCAGTTCATCTGCCAGAATTGCGGCTCCGTGCATCAGCGCTGGGCCGGCAAATGCGATGCCTGCGGCGAGTGGAACACGCTGGTCGAGGAAGGCACGTCAGGCGGCATAGGTTCCGGCCCGGCCAATACGCGCAATGCACGCAAAGGCCGCGCGGTGGTGCTGACCAGCCTCTCCGGCGACATCGAGGACGCGCCGCGCATCGTCTCCGGCATCGGCGAACTCGACCGCGCCACCGGCGGCGGCTTCGTGCGCGGCTCGGCGCTGCTGGTCGGCGGCGATCCCGGCATCGGCAAGTCGACGCTGCTCACCCAGGCCGCGGCCGCGCTGGCGGCAAAGGGCCACCGCATCGTCTATGTCTCGGGCGAAGAGGCGGTCGCGCAGATCAGGCTGCGCGCCCAGCGGCTCGGCGTCGCCGACACCCCGGTCGAGCTCGCCGCCGAAACCAATGTCGAGGACATCCTCGCCACCATCGCCGATGGCAAGCGGCCGGATCTGGTCATTCTCGATTCGATCCAGACGCTGTGGACCGATATGGCCGATTCGGCGCCCGGCACGGTGACCCAGGTGCGTGCCGCCGCCCAGGCGATGATCCGCTACGCAAAATCCACAGGGGCGGCGATCGTTCTGGTCGGCCACGTCACCAAGGAGGGCCAGATCGCCGGACCGCGCGTCGTCGAGCACATGGTCGACGCGGTGCTCTATTTCGAGGGCGAAGGCGGCCACCACTACCGCATCCTGCGCACGGTCAAGAATCGCTTCGGGCCAACCGATGAGATCGGCGTCTTCGAAATGTCGGACAAGGGCTTGCGGGAAGTCGCCAACCCGTCCGAGCTTTTCCTCGGTGAGCGCCGTGCGAAGTCGCCGGGTGCCGCGGTTTTCGCCGGCATGGAAGGCACACGGCCGGTGCTGGTCGAGATCCAGGCGCTGGTGGCGCCATCGACGCTGGGCACACCGCGCCGCGCCGTCGTCGGCTGGGACGGTGCCCGGCTGTCGATGATCCTGGCGGTTCTGGAAGCCCATTGCGGCGTCCGCTTCGGCACGCACGATGTCTATCTCAACGTTGCCGGCGGCTACCGCATTTCGGAGCCGGCGGCCGACCTGGCAGTGGCGGCGGCACTGGTTTCCTCGCTCACCGGTCTTGCCCTTCCCGCCGATTGCGTCTATTTCGGCGAAATCAGCCTGTCGGGTGCGGTGAGGCCGGTTGCGCATGCGCAGCAGCGCCTCAAGGAAGCCGAAAAGCTGGGTTTCGGACGCGCGGTTCTGCCCTTGGGCAGCGAGGAACTTGTTGGTGGTAATGCGGTCGGGGGGATCGGAGCCAGCGCTTTCCAGCCCACCGAGCTTGCCGATCTCGTGGCGCGAATAGCCGGCTCTCGGCGCAGCCGCGCCGACGAGCAAGAGTGATGCGGCTCGTCGGGCCGTGAAAAAGAGATCGGAGTGGGGCGAAAAACATGCCGATTACGCTGCTTGACGGAATTCTCGTCGGCTTCACCCTGGTCTCGGCGATGCTCGCTATGGTTCGCGGCTTTTCTCGCGAGATCCTGTCGATCATCTCCTGGGCAGCCGCCGCGGCCGCCGCCTTCTTCTTCTACAAGCCGGTGCTGCCTTACATTCAGCCCTATGTCGACAACGAAAAGGCCGCCATGGCGGCGGCCGCCGGTATCGTCTTCATTGTCGCGCTGATCGTCGTTTCGGTCATCACCATGAAGCTCGCCGACTGGATCATCGATTCCAGGATCGGCGCGCTCGATCGTACACTTGGCTTCCTCTATGGCGCGGCGCGCGGCATTCTGGTCGTCGCTGTCGCGCTGCTTTTCTTCAATTGGCTGGCGGGCGCCAAGGCTCCAGGCTGGATTGCCAACGCCAAGTCAAAGCCGTTGCTCGAATCGATCGGCGCCAAGCTCGAAAGCTTGCTGCCCGAGGATCCGGAAAACGCCATCCTCAACAAGCTCAATCCGAATCAGCCGGCCACCGAGACGCCTCTGGCCCCCGACGCGCCTGCAGCGGAAGCCCCTGCCGCCGGCGACGACGCCACTGCGCCGGCACCCGACGACAGCGATGCGCCGCCGGCCGACAATGCGCCCGCGACGCCGGCACCTGCAAACCCGGCGCCGGCAAACTGATTTCGACAGACTTGCGAGGCTCAAGACTGTCGATCATGTGAACGCCGCACGACGTGCGTTGCTTTCGATGCGCTATGACCTTATATGGCGACTTTAGCGGAGCTTGAGCCCCAATGGCAGCCTCAGTGGCAGACGCAGACGACGTGCTTTCCGCCGAAGCCGACGACCATTTCCACGACGAATGCGGCGTGTTCGGCATTTTCGGCCGGCAGGACGCCGCAGCCATCGTAACGCTCGGTCTGCATGCGTTGCAGCATCGAGGCCAGGAAGCGGCCGGCATCGTTTCTTATGACGGCACCCAATTCCATGTCGAACGCCATGTCGGCCTGATCGGCGACACCTTTACTAAGCAGCGTGTCATCGACAGCCTGCAAGGCAACCGTGCTATCGGCCACACACGCTATGCCACCACCGGCGGCGCCGGTCTGCGCAATATCCAGCCTTTCTTCGCCGAACTTGCCGATGGCGGCTTTGCCGTCGCCCATAACGGCAATCTCACCAACGCCATGACCGTTCAGCGCGCCCTGCAGAAGCAAGGCGCCATCTTCTCTTCCACCTCCGACACCGAAACGCTCCTGCACCTGGTTGCCACCAGCAAGGAGCGCGACCTGAATTCGCGCTTCATCGATGCGGTGCGCCAAGTCGAAGGCGCCTTCTCGCTGGTGGCGATGACGTCCAAGAAGATGATCGGGTGCCGCGACCCGCTCGGCATCCGCCCGCTGGTGCTCGGCGATCTCGACGGCGCCTGGATTCTCGCCTCCGAGACCTGCGCGCTCGATATTATCGGTGCGCGTTTCGTGCGCGACCTGAAGCCCGGCGAAATGGTCGTCGTCACCAGCAAGGGCATCGAAAGCCTGTTCCCGTTCGAGCCGCAGAAGACCCGCTTCTGCATCTTCGAATATGTCTATTTCGCGCGGCCGGATTCGTCGGTCGAAGGCCGCAACGTCTATGAAGTGCGCAAGCGCATCGGCGCCGAGCTGGCGCAGGAAAGTCCGGTCGAGGCCGACATCGTCGTGCCGGTGCCGGATTCGGGCACGCCGGCGGCGATCGGCTTTTCGCAGGCCGCGGGCATTCCGTTCGAGCTCGGCATTATCCGCAATCACTATGTTGGCCGCACCTTCATCCAGCCCGGCGATTCGATCCGCCACATGGGTGTCAAGCTCAAGCACAACGCCAACCGCCGCATGATCGAAGGCAAGCGCGTGGTGTTGGTGGACGATTCGATCGTGCGCGGCACCACCAGCCAGAAGATCGTCCAGATGGTGCGCGATGCCGGCGCCAAGGAAGTGCATATGCGCATCGCTTCGCCGCCGACGCGCGCCTCCTGCTTTTACGGCGTCGACACACCGGAAAAGTCGAAGCTGCTGGCGTCGCGCATGTCGGTGGAGGAGATGGCCGAGTTCATCCGCGTCGATTCGCTCGGCTTCCTGTCGATCGACGGGCTCTACCGCGCCGTCGGCGAGGCAGGCCGCGACAACGAGCAGCCGCAATTCTGCGACGCCTGCTTCACCGGCCAGTATCCGACCCGGCTTGCCGACTTCGAAGGCTCCGACAATGTGCGCACGCTGTCGCTGTTAGCGGCCGGCGGGTCGTAGAATTCCGATCCGGACGGAGGAAAGACATGAGCGCTCGACGAGGCTTATGGCAAGGCCTCAAGGATTCACTCTCATTTGCAAAATCCTTGCTCAAAGATCAGATTAGATCTGAGGTCGATATCGATACGCCTCTCGGCAATGGATTTCTTTTCTGTCAAGTTAGAGAGGCGAGAGAAACCCAAGACAAGTATGTCGTCGTCAAAGCTATCGGTGGTGATGCAACGGTTTTTGTCCCTCTTGATGAGAATTCCGCCAGGCAATTGATTTCCTTCATTCAGCTGTCGTTCTTAGACCAGCAACCCAAGAATAGCTCATGACCCCTCCCCTTGACCTTTCCGGCCGCGTTGCGGTCGTCACCGGCGCCTCGCGCGGCATCGGCTATTTCATCGCCAGGGGGCTTGCCGCCGCCGGTGCGCATGTGATTGCGGTTGCCCGCACCGTCGGCGGGTTGGAAGAACTCGACGACCAGATCAAGGCAGGTGGCGGACAGGCGACGCTGGTACCGCTCGATCTTGCCGACATGGCGGGGATCGACCGGCTGGGCGGCGCCATCCACGAGCGCTGGGGCAAGCTCGACATACTGGTCGCCAACGCCGCCGTGCTCGGCGTCATCGCCCCGATCGGCCATGTCGAGGCCAAGACCTTCGAGAAGGTGATGACCATCAACGTCACCGCAACATGGCGGCTGATCCGCTCGGTCGACCCGCTGCTCAGGCTTTCCGATGCCGGCCGTGCTATCGTGCTGAGCTCCAGCCTTGCCCACTCCGCACGCGCCTTCTGGGCGCCTTATGCGGCGTCGAAGGCGGCGGTCGAGGCCATGACGCGTTCATGGGCGCATGAGACCGAAAACCTGCCGCTCAGGGTCAATGCCGCCGATCCCGGGGCAACGCGCACCGCGATGCGGGCGCAGGCCGTACCCGGCGAGGATCCTGAAACACTGCCGCACCCTTCGGAGATCGCCAAGCGAATCGTGCCGCTGGCCAGCCCTACGCTCAAGGAGACCGGGCTGATCTTCCAGGCCAAGCACAATCGCTTTGTCGCCTACCGGCAGCCGGAGTAGCCACACATCGCATTTTGCCGGAAGAATTGCACCGGCACCAACGTTGTTCGGGTGCCACAATTCGAGAAACGGAGGACCATATGCGGAGACTGCTTCTCTTGACTGCCGCCGCGCTGCTTGCAGTGATCGGCGCCACGTCGTCGCAGGAGGCAACGATGAGCTTTTTCGTCACCAGCGTCGGCTCCGGCAAAGGCGCCGATCTCGGCGGTCTCGCCGGCGCCGACGTCCATTGTAGTTCACTGGCCGAAGCCGCGGGCGTTACCGGCAAGACATGGCGCGCCTATCTCTCGACCAGCGATACCGATGCACGCGACCGTATCGGCAAAGGCCCGTGGTTCAACGCCAAGGGCGTCAAGATCGCCGATGATGTCGCTTCCCTGCATAGCGATGCCAACGCCATCACCAAACAGACGGCACTCGACGAAAAGGGCCAAATGGTCAACGGCCGCGGCGACACGCCCAACCGGCACGACGTGTTGACCGGCTCCAAGCCGGATGGCACGAAAATTGCCGACCAGACCTGCGGCGACTGGACGCTGAGCGGAGCAGAAGGTGTGGCCATGATGGGTCATCACGATCGTACCGGCCTCGATGGCTCGGCAGCCGCCAAATCGTGGAATTCCTCGCATGCGTCACGCGGTGGCTGCAGCCAGGAAGCGCTGAAGGGCACCGGCGGCGACGGCCTGTTCTATTGTTTTGCGGTGAACTGAACCAAAACGACCCGACATCACGTGGCTGTGATGCCGTGGCTTAACGCCGCGCTTTGGCCCAGCTTTCGCCGCTGGGCCGGAGTTGCTAGGATCGTGCGACTCCCAAAACAAGCAGAGCGAGGAAATACTCATGGCGGCACCGAGCGTAGCGTTAGTCTGGTATCTGGTGATCGCCGGCCCGCAAGGCGGCATGGTCGTGCTGCCCAGCACATTCGACACCCGCGAACAGTGCGCCTTCGCCATAACCGAATACCAGAAGCAACCGACGCCGGCCGGCTGGTCGGTGCAGTGCGTGCCGAGCGCCTCGCCCTTCGCCGACGAGGGCGACGCCGAGGAGCCGTCGGCGCAGTAGGACAGCGTGATCTCCCCCCTTGAGGGGGAGATCGTCAGCGTCGCGCGCTTACCGTCAGCTCCGGCTTCTGGCTGATGGTCTGGAACACGACGCAGTAGCGCTCGGTCAGCTTGAGCAGCGCATCGATGCGCTCCTGCGGCTCGTCGGTGTCGAGGCCAAATGTCAGCCGGATGGCGCGGAAGCCAACCGGCGCATCCTTTGCCACCCCAAGCGTGCCGCGAAAGTCCAGGTCGCCTTCGGCTTCCACCGTGGCGGCCCCAAGCTTGAATTCCAGCGCCGTCGCTACCGCCTTCAGCGTGACGCCGGCGCAAGCCACCAGTGCCTCCAGCAGCATGTCGCCGGAGCAGAGTTCGAGCCCGGTGCCGCCGGTCGCCGGATGCAGCCCCGCAATGGCGATCGCCCTGCCTGTCTCGACCTTGCAGGCGATCGATTGGTCGTCGATCGAGCCTTTGGCGCGGAGAGTAATCAGCGCGCGCGAGGCGTTGTCGCGATAGGCCTCCTTCAGCGGCGCCTGCACGGCCTTCAATGCGATCGCATCCATTTTGTCGTCTCCCATAATTGCCCTGGCTTCGCTGCTTTACGGCTATGCCGCCTGCCCCAAACGCAAGTCCGCGCTGGCGTAGCGCTTGGCAGGGTTTCGCCGGTATAGCCTGACGATACGGGGAGCATCCAACGCCATCACACCGTCTCTCGCAACACATTCGTAAGGCCGCCGGACATATGGCCGATATCGCCATCGTGAAAACCCGCGAACGGGTTCTTGCCGGAATCCTGTTCAGCGGGGCTGCCTACCTGCTGTTTTCGATGCAGGACGCCTCAAGCTGACACTATGGTGTCAGGAAGGGGCAGCGTAGGCTGGTGAGATGACGGGATCGCTGGACATGCCATGCACAGTGGAAAGCGCCCGCGAACGTACCCTCGGCATCATCCTGGTCTCGGCATCGGCGGCCGTCTTCGGCCTCACCGGCGTGCTGACCAAATCGATCCATGCCGACCCGCTGACCATTACCTGCTGGCGCGGCTTCGTCGGCTCGATCCTGATCAGCCTGTATGTGCTATGGCGCCACCAGCGCTCCGGCGGTCGCGACAGCTTGCGGCTCGGCTGGCGAGGCTGGCTGCTGGCGATCGAGGGCGCGCTCGCAAGCATCGCCTTTATCTCGGCGTTCAAGTTCACCTTTGTCGCCAATGTCGCGATCATCTATGCCACGGCCCCGTTCGTCACCGCGCTGCTGGCCCTCCTGTTGGTCCGCGAGCCGTTCCGGCTGCAGACGCTTGCCGCCGCCGCTGTGTCATTATGCGGTGTGGCAATCATGGTCTGGTCCGGCTTCGGCACCGGCCATTTGTTCGGCGACGGGCTGGCGCTGCTGATGACGATCGGCAGCGCGCTCTACATGATCATGGTGCGCGCCTTCCGCGACACGCCGGTGGTGTGGGCGGGTGCGGTGTCGGCAATCCTTTTGTTCGTGCTCGGCTGGTTCGTCGCCGATCCGCTGGCTGTCTCGGCCAGGGACGCTGTGCTTCTGGCCACCTTCGGCGCCTCGTTCGCGCTGGCTTCGATCCTGTGGACGGAGGGCACCCGGCTTATTCCGGCGGCCGAGTCCGGATTGCTGGGTTCAGCTGAAGTGCCATTCGCGATCCTGTTTGCCTTCCTGTTCCTGGCGGAGATCCCGCCGGCAGCCAGCATGGTCGGTGGCGCCATCGTGCTTTGCGCGGTGTTCGCTCACGCCGGCCGCGACTGGCTGATGGCCAGGCAGCGCGCAGCGGATGCATGACCAATCCTCGCCGCGTCCGAGCGCGAGTTGGTGGTCCGATCACGAGAAATCCGGTCCTGAAAATTAATTTGAAAAGTCATGGAACCATCATAGGGCTCAGGCATTATGGCTGCGACGGGCCACCCCAAGTCCCCCCAAACCCCTCGGCCCGTCCTACTCAGAAGCCGACCGCAAGGTCGGCTTTTTCTTTGCTGGCTCAATTGGCCAAGGCCAGGTTGCCGCTGAACAACGCTGCCAGATCCTGCGCCGGCCGGTCGGCATCCTCACGCAAGCGGACGGCGAATTCGGCGACCGGCACCGGCGGCAGATCAAGATCGCTCGGCGCCTCGACGATGCCGGAATGAGCGAAGCGCGCCGTCCTCAACGTCAAGGCGATGCCGGCGTGCACCGCCGTACGCAGGCCGGCAAGGCTGGCACTGCCGGCAGCAATGCGGTAGCGACGGCCGGCCGCATCGAGTGCACTGGTCGCCGCTTCGCGAAACCCGCAATGGGGATCGAGCAGCGCCAGGGGCAGTTCGTCGTGGCGGGTGGCCAGCCCGTTCTGTGAGCAAAGCCAGATCATTGGTTCCTTGAGCACACCGACTTCGTCCCGTGTCGGCACCTGCCGCATGGCAATGGCCAGATCAAGGGTGCCGGCCTGCAAAGCCTGCGCCAGTTCGGCGGAACGGCCGACGCGCAGTTCGATCCTGACGCGCGGATGGCTGACAGCAAAAGCCCTGAGAAGCTGCGGCAAGCCGCTGTCGGCGAAATCCTGCGTGGTGCCGATGGCGACGCGCCCGTCGGCGTGCGCGCCTTTGAGGGCCAGCCACGCCTCGCGGTGCGCGGCAAGGATGCGACGCGCGTGAACGATCAGATCCTCGCCTGCCGGCGTCAGGCCGCGCCCTCGCCCCTGCGGCACCAGCAGCGGTTCGCCGACAACATCCTCCAGCCGCTGCATCTGCGCGGTCACTGCGGACGGCGAGCGACCGACGATCGACGCGGCCCGCGCCAGGGAACCGCCATCGACGAAAGCGAGGAAAGTCTTGAGGAGGTCGGGATCGAACAACTGCATAATTCGATATTATCAAAGTGTTTATCAAAAACAATTCGATTTTTTTGATCAAAGGACGATGGCATGATTTTCTCGACGGCGAAGAGGCCGCTTGAAACCGAGGAGAAGAAACATGCCGATCATCAATGTCAGCGTTACCGGCAAGCCCGATGCCGCTTTGTCCGCCGCCATTGCCAAGGAAGTGACCGAACTGACGGCCACGCATCTGCGCAAGGACGCCACGATCACAGCTGTTGCCATTTCCTATCACGACCCCGAGCACTGGTTCGCCGGCGGCAAGTCGCTGGCCGAGCATGGCACCAACACGGCCTGGCTCGACATCAAGGTTGTCGACGGTACCAACACCAAGCGCGAACTGGAGGCGTATCTACAGGCAATTTTCGCGGCATTCGGCCGGCTGCTGGGTAAGGTGCATGAGGAAAGCTACGCCCTCGTGCATGAAGTGCCTGCGGCCGCCTATGGCTTTGGCGGCAAGACGCAGGAATTCCGCTTCATCAGCGGAAGGATGAAAGCGGCGTAGCTGCGATAAGCAGCCGAGCCGAATCAAACATAGGCGAATCAAACCATAGGAGAGAAGGAAAAATGGAGCCGCATTGACGTTGATCCAACTTCGGCTAGGTTCTCACCCGAAGCGGCCGGTGAAGAGCCGCGACGTGAGATCGTTGGGAGATGCGGCGATGATCCTGACACTGGCGCTGCTTGCGGGTCTTGTCGCGGCCTGGCTGCTGATCGGCGTGGTGGAGAAGTTCCGCCTCGGCCTGCGTTTGAGCCAGGCGCTGCTCTACGTGCCGTTCAAGCTCGCCTACCGGATCAGCGACGAGCGCATCAAGATTGCGCGCAGGTCGGTGGCCCCGGTCATCTATGTCATCTGGCATCAGTCACGCATCGAGCCGGCGCTGATGCTGTCGCTGCTGCCGGAAGACACGCTGCACATCCTCGACCAGGCTTCGGCCAGATCGCCGTGGCTGGAGCCGTGGCGCGAGCTCGGCCGCACCATCGCCTTCAACGCCGAGCATGTCTTCGTCAGCCGCAGATTGGTGCGGGTGCTGAAGGGCAAGGGCCGGCTCGCCGTTTACCTGCCGGATGCGGTCGAGCCAGACGTCAAGTCGTTTCGGTTGTTTCGCGCCATCACCCGTATCGCCATGCAGGCCGACGCCCGTATCGTGCCGATCTTCGTTGCCGGCGCACGCAGCCTGCCGGCCTCGCTGACGCCGGCGGACAAGGCGCCGCGCCATTGGTTTCCGCAGCTGTCGATCAGCGCGCTGGAGCCGATGACCATCGCCGAGCTGGTGGCGCGGAACCCAGATCAGGCCTCCAACACCAATGCGCTGTTTGATCGCTTCGCCGAGGCCAGGCTTTTCGGCAGTGATCTCGACCGAGGGCTGTTCCTCGCCATGCGCGATGCGGCCGACCGCGTTGGCGCTTCGCACCCAATAATCGAGGACGTCATTGGCGGTGCCCTGAGCTACCGGAAAGTGTTCATCGGCGCCAGGGTTTTGGGCCGACGGTTCGAGGCAATAACAGCGCCGGGCGAAGCGGTTGGGCTGCTCCTGCCCAACGCCAATGGCGTCGTGCTGTCGTTCGTCGGACTTCTGTCGGCAGCGCGGGTGGCAGCAATGATCAACTATACCGCCGGCCCGGCCAGCGTCACCGCCGCCGTCCGCACGGCAATGATCCGCACCGTGGTCTCCTCACGCGCCTTTGTCGAAAAGGCCAACCTCGCCGACATCGTCGAGGCGGTGGAAAAGGGCGGGGCGAAACTGCTGTGGCTGGAGGATGTCCGCGCAAGCGTGACCGTGCTGGACAAGGCCGCAGCCGGCTTGCTGTGGCGCCGGCCGTTGCAGCGCCAGGATGCGGCCAAGCCGGCGGTGATCCTGTTCACCTCCGGCTCGGAAGGCACGCCCAAGGCCGTGGTGCTGTCGCACCGGAATCTTCTTGCCAATGCGATGCAGGCGGAAGCCCGCATCACCATCTCGCCGGCCGATATCCTGCTCAACGTGCTGCCGGTGTTCCACTCGTTCGGGCTGACCGGCGGCACCATCCTGCCGCTGGTCACCGGAGTAAAGCTGTTCCTCTACCCGTCACCGCTGCACTTCAAACTTATTCCGGAGGTGGCGCGCAAGGTCCGGCCGACGGTGATGTTCGGCACCGACACGTTCCTCGCCAACTATGCCCGCACCGCCAAGGACGGCGATTTTTCCAGCCTGCGCTTCGTCGTGGCCGGTGCCGAGGCGGTAAAGCCGGAAACGCGCCGAGTTTACCGCGAGCGCTTCCAGGCCGAGATCATCGAAGGTTTTGGCTTGACCGAGGCCGCACCAGTGGTTGCCGTCAACACCGCCATCCACGGCCGCGACGGAACGGTCGGGCGGCTGCTGCCGGCCATGCGCATGAAACTCGAACCGGTCGAAGGCATCAGCGACGCCGGCCGGCTGTGGCTCGACGGGCCGAACCTGATGATGGGCTACATGACCGGCGACCGACCGGGCGAGTTGCAGCCGCTCGAAGGCTGGCACGACACCGGCGATATCGTTTCGGTCGATCGCGAAGGCTTCATCACCATTCGCGGCCGCGCCAAGCGCTTCGCCAAGATAGCCGGCGAGATGGTATCGCTTGGCGCGGTCGAGATGCTGGTGCAGTCGCTGTGGCCGGAAGAGCATCACGCCGTGGTGGCAGTGCCGGACAAGCGGCGCGGCGAGCGCCTCGTTCTGGTCACCACGGCCGACAATGCCGATCCCGACGAATTGCGGGAATTCGGCAAAAAAGCCGGGGCGGCCGAACTGATGGTGCCGAACGACATCGTCAAGGTCGAGGAGATCCCGGTACTGGGCTCCGGCAAGACCGACTATGTCTCGACTAGAAAGCTGGCGCTCGAGAGGCTGGGACTGAGCGCAGCCGCCTGAGGCTTGCTGTCGAAAACTCTAAAGCGCGTCGCGTTCGACCGGCCTTGTGCGACGCGCTTTAGATTCTTGTTTTTATGCATGTCGTTATCGCAAAACCGCTGCACACTTTTGCGCGAATGCACTAGAGGACTACCACCGACAACAGCAGAATGACGCCGACGGCCATCATCAGCAGGCCCGGCCAGTTCTGCGACAGGCCGAGAAAACGGAGCCCGCGCCGCCGCGGCTCCAGGGTCGGGCCTGGTGTTGCGAGATTAGGCGTCGGACTGTCCGGCGCGGTGGAGACAGCGGCCGGTTCACTAAGCCGCCCGCGCATGATGGCTGCTACCGCCATATAGACGAGGCCGGCGACAGTCAGTAACGCGCCGATGAGGATGACAGCCATTTCTCCTCGGTTCCGATGGTTCTGCGCCCTATGCCGCAGCTTGCGACGTATCACGAGCAGCCGCTCAAACGGACCTACCAACACAAACGGTCTAGCCGCCCAGCAAGTTCCGAAAACGGGGTTTTTGAGGTGCGTTCCACAGCGCCGCGTGCTCTGCGAGCCTTTTTGGAATCATGCACTCCCAGGCGCAACGCGAACTGGCACCAAATCCGTCAGCCAATATCCGAGGACGGCACCTTCTCGCCTTCGCGCTTGGCGCGTCTCGAATAGGCCCGCACGCTGAACGGCAAGAAGACCAGATAGCCGGCAACCGAGGCCGTCAGCGTATACCAGGGATAGGTCATCAAAAGCAGGACGTAGAGGACGACTGCGAGGATGATCGGCAGCACCCTGTCGCCCGGTATCCTGACGCTCTTGCCGGAATAGACGGGCAGCCTGCTGACCAGCAGGAACGCCACCAATATTGTAAAGCCGGTGGCAATGAAGGCTGCCAGGCGGCTGGGTTCAAGCCCAAGCCTGAGGAAGAACAGATAGAGCGGCAGCATCACCAGCACCGCACCCGCCGGCGCCGGCACGCCGACGAAATATTCGGTCTGCCACTGCGGACGGTCGAGCTCTTCGTCGAGCACGTTGAAACGGGCAAGCCTCATCCCACAGGCGATGGTGAACAGCAGCGCGGCGATCCAGCCCGGCGAACCTGCCCTGTCGAGCAGAAAGGCATAGAGCACCAGCGCCGGTGCCACGCCGAAATTGACGATATCGGCCAGCGAATCCATCTGGGCGCCGAATTTGGAAGTCGCCTTCAGCATTCGCGCCAGACGGCCGTCGATACCATCCAGGAAGGCGGCGAGCAGCACCATCACCACCGCTGGCTCGAAGCGGCCCTCGAAGCCGAAGCGAATACCGGACAGGCCGGCGCAGATGGCAAGCACCGTGACCAGATTGGGCAGCACCATGCGCATCGGGATTTCGCGAATGCGCGGGCCACCGCCGCCATGCGCCTCGAATTTCTTGAACGGCGGCGCCACCGGTCAGGAGACCCGCACGAGCGGCGTTGCAGCAACGCCGCCGAATTCCGCCAGCACCGTCTCACCGCCAACCGCGGTCTGGCCGACGGCGACACGCGGCGTCGCGGTCGAGGGCAGGAACACATCGACGCGCGAGCCAAAGCGGATCAGCCCGAAGCGCTGGCCGGTGCCGATGGCGCCGCCGGGCTCGGCCCAGCAGACGATGCGCCGCGCCACCAGGCCGGCAATCTGTACCGCGGCGACCGTTCCATTGGGGCTTTCGATGACCAGCCCGTTGCGCTCGTTCTCGGTGCTTGCCTTGTCGAGCTCGGCGTTGAGGAATTTTCCTGGCCGATGCTCGATCCTGGAAATGCGGCCACGCACCGGAGAGCGGTTAATGTGGCAGGAAAAGACGTTCATGAATACCGAGATGCGGGTCATTTCGCCGCCGCCGAGGCCAAGCTCGCGCGGCGGCACGGCCGGGCCAACCGCCGAGACGATGCCGTCGGCCGGGCTGACAACCAGCCGGTCGTCGATCGGCGTGACGCGCTCGGGATCGCGGAAGAAATAGGCGCACCAGGCCGTCAGGATGAGACCGATCCAGAACAGGGTCGAGGAGAAATAGCCAAGAAAGAGCGTCGCCGTGCCGAACGCAGCGATAAAGGGATAACCCTCGCGGTGGATCGGAACGAACGCATTCTTGATCGTGTCAACGAGGCTCATGGGATGAGGGCAACCTTGGTTCCAAGTCCGGCCTCAATAGCGGAAACACCCCGCGGTCGCAACGCGACAATGAGAGCGCTCGGGGGTGGCGATCACCGCCGTTTCAGGATGCCGTTAGCAGCATCCGGACTGCCGAAGTGATCAACCGGAAATGTTCATTGCGATTGTCGGAACGCAGCACTCTCGCCCGTCCTTGGCAAGACGGCGCCTCTCATCGGCCTTTCGGCCATGACGATTTGCGCAAACCCGGAGGTTCTCGGCCCATGCAGAAATCAGCAGCTAGGCAAGTGCAAGTGGTGATGAACGGCTTGGCCTTCGGCGAGTCACCGCGCTGGCACGACGGCCGGCTGTGGCTCTGCAACTGGGGCACGGGCCAGATCATCGCCGTTGACGCCCTGGGCAACAGCGAGATCGTGCTCACCGTGCCGGCCACCCTGCCCTATTCCATTGACTGGCTGCCGGACGGGCGCCTGCTTGTCGTGTCCGGCCGCGAAGGGCTGATCCTCAGGCAGGAGGCAGACGGGACATTGGTCACCCATGCCGATCTGAGACAACTATCAAAGAGCCCCTGGAACGAGATGGTGGTCGATGGGCGCGGCAACATATACGTCAATGGCGGTGGGCCTGCTCCGGCCCTCGGCCAGCATTTCGGTCCCGGCACCATCGTGCAAGTTGCACCGGATGGCTCGGTTCAGCAGGTGGCTGAGAACCTCGCGTTCGCCAATGGCATGGCGGTGACGCCCGACAACAAGACGCTGGTCGTTGCCGAGTCCCACGCCAACCGGCTGACCGCCTTCGACATCTCTGCCGATGGTGGCCTTTCCAACCGCAGGATCTGGGCCAATCTCGGCAACGGTTTTCCCGACGGCATCTGCCTCGATGCCGAAGGTGCGGCCTGGTATGCCGACGTTCCGAACCGGCATTGCGTGCGGGTGCGCGAGGGCGGCGCGATGCTCGAAAGCGTCGATGTCGACCGCGGCTGCTTTGCCTGCATGCTCGGCGGCAGCGAGGGAAAAACGCTGTTCATCGTCGCCGCCGAATGGCGCGGCTTCGAACATATGATCAGCGATGCCCGTACCGGCCAAGTGCTCAGCGTCGACGCTACTGCGCCGGGCGCCGGCTGGCCGTAGAGAGCTTACATCCCGGGAATCCGCTGATAGTTGGCAATATCGGCCTTGACGCCAAGTCGCGAAATGGTCTCCTGAGGATTGAAGCCGCTGCGCTCATGCGCAGCCTTGATGATCGGCACGACCTTGTCGACGGCGGCCTGCCCTTCCCATTCGACAATGGTCACGAGGTTGAACTCGCCCGGCCCCGAGAATTGCTCGAGCAGGAAATCCTGGACGAACCCTTGCTGCTGGCGCAGCAATTCATGCGTCATCCGGACCTTGGCAAGAATCTCCTCGCGGGCGTTGGCCGGAACGACAAACTTGTCCACCCGGAATACGCTGCCGCCAGTACCTGCCTGATTTATCCCATTCATATCGATTGTCTCCGTTTTTGAACGACGCATTTTGCTGCGATCCAAAACGGCCTACGATCTCAACTTAAGTTGAGGTCAAGCACGAATTTTCAGCTCACCTCCGAGGTGCGGCGGCGGACGACGACGCCGAACTCGTCGCTTTCGCGGGCAATGCGCAGCCGCTCCTCGGCCTCGCTTGCCTCGCGCTGGCGGTCCCACATCGATGCATAAAGGCCGCGCTTGGCTATCAAGGCGACATGGGTGCCGCGCTCGGCGATCTGGCCATCCTGCAGGACGATGATCTCGTCGGCCGAAATCACTGTGGACAGCCGATGGGCGATGACGAGGGTGGTGCGGCCCTGGCTGACCAGGTCGAGTGCCGCCTGGATCTCCTGCTCGGTGTGGCTGTCCAGTGCCGAGGTCGCCTCGTCGAGCATCAGGATCGGCGGTGCCTTCAAAATGGTGCGGGCAATCGCCACCCGCTGCTTCTCGCCGCCGGACAGTTTTAATCCGCGCTCGCCGACCATTGAGCGATAGCCGTCGGGCAGCCGCTCGATGAACGGTCCGATCTGGGCCAATTCTGCCGCCTTGCGCACATCCTCCTCGCTGGCGCCGACGCGGCCGTAGCGGATGTTGTAGGCGATGGTGTCGTTAAACAGCACCGTGTCCTGCG
Source organism: Mesorhizobium sp. M0968 (assembly GCF_040319065.1). Classification (NCBI taxonomy): domain Bacteria; kingdom Pseudomonadati; phylum Pseudomonadota; class Alphaproteobacteria; order Hyphomicrobiales; family Phyllobacteriaceae; genus Mesorhizobium; species Mesorhizobium sp. M0968. Next base: position 47,269 of record NZ_JAMYNL010000020.1, on the reverse strand, counting down.
GCACCATGCCGATGGCAGCGCGCAAGCTCTCCTGCGTCACGTCGCGAATGTCCTGGCCGTCGATCAGAATCTTGCCGCGCTGGATGTCGTAGAAGCGAAACAAAAGCCGCGAAATGGTCGACTTGCCGGCTCCGGAGGGGCCGACGATGGCCACCGTCTTGCCAGCTGGCACCTCGAAGCTGATGCCCTTCAGGATCTTGCGGTTGGGGTCGTAGGAAAAATGTACGTCGCGGAACTCGACCCTGCCTGCATCGACGACCAGCGGCTTGGCGCCCGGCCGATCGACGATCTCACGCTTGACGTCGAGCAGATCGAACATGTTTTCGATGTCGGTCAGGCCCTGGCGAATTTCGCGGTAGATCATGCCGATGAAATTCAGCGGCACCGAAAGCTGCATGAGCATGGCGTTGACGAAGACGAAATCGCCGACGCTCTGTGTGCCCGCCTTCACCTCGAGCGCCGACATCACCATGACGACGGTCATGCCGATACCGAAGATCACACCTTGGCCGAAGTTCAGCCAGCCAAGCGAGGTCCAGGTCCTGGTCGCCGCCAACTCGTAGCGCGCCGTGGACCGGTCGAACCGCTCGGCCTCCATGGTTTCGTTATTGAAATATTTGACTGTTTCGTAGTTGAGCAGCGAGTCGATCGCCTTCGTGCTGGCTTCATTGTCGCTTTCGTTCATCTCACGGCGGATCGAAATACGCCAATCGCTCGCCCTGACGGTGAACCAGACATAGAGCCAGACCGTGACCGCGATCACCAAGACGTATAGCCAGCCATAGGTGACGGCGAAGATGCCGGCGGTGAGCGCGAATTCGACGATTGTCGGCGCCGTCGCCAGCATGGTGAAGCGGACGATCGTCTCGATGCCCTTGGTGCCGCGCTCAATGACGCGCGACAGTCCGCCGGTGCGCCGTTCGAGGTGGAAGCGCAGCGACAGTTCGTGCATGTGCACGAAGGTGCGGAAGGCGAGCCGGCGCACCGCATGCTGGCCGACCCGTGCAAACAGGGCATCGCGTAACTGGTTGAAGCCGAGCTGCACCAGCCGCACCGCATTGTAGGCGACGACCAGCATGACCGGCGCCAGCAGCAGGGCCGGCAGCGGCGGCGGCGATTTGCTATCGCCGGCCAGTGCGTCGGTCGCCCATTTGAAGAAATAGGGTCCGGCCACCAGGGTCAGCTTGGCGACAACCAGCAGTACGGTGGCCCATACCACTCGGGCCCTCAGGTCGGCGCGGTCGGCCGGCCACATATAGGGCCAGAGATTGCGCAACGTTCTGAAGGTCGAGCCGGAATCTGCGGAAACGGTTTTCTCGGCCATTCTTGTTTACCTTATGATTTTAGCGGCCGGAGCAGCAGGAATCGACCAGCGCGGCCAGCGATGCCGAAACATCGCCGAGCGCGGCGCGGTCGAGCTCATAGCGGGAGCGCTGGCGGTCAGGCTCGAAGCGGATCAGCCCGGCCTCGACCAGGATCTTCAAATGCTGGGAAACGGTGGACTGCGCCAGGTCGAGATGCTCGACGACCTCGCGACAGCAGCAGGAACGGCTTGCGGAAAGGTGTTTGAGAATTTCGATCCGCGCTGGATGCGAAAGGGCCGCGAGCCGGACAGCGACAGCGCGGCTATCCGGCATGCAGTTGGCCGGCGGGCAGTTGGCCGGCGCGCGTTCATCTGCCGCGCGGCTTCGGTCCGTTACGAGGGGGGATTCGGTCATCGTCCATCGGCGATAAACGATGACTGGCCCTGCCGCAAGCTATCCTGATGGGCAGAACGGCTATTCGGCCTTGACTGGCGCCGTCGTCATCTGGTCGCCCATTGCCTTGAGATCGGCGGGCTCGCCTTCCTTCGATTTCTCCGGCACCTTGAACACCTGCCCCGGCCAGATTCGGTTCGGATTGCTGATCTGGTCCTGGTTGGCGAGATAGATGGTCGAGTAGCGCATGCCCTGGCCATAGACCCGCCGCGAAATCCGCCACAGCGTGTCATGGCGGCGGATGATGACTGCGCCATCGGCATGTTCGAGCTTTGGCGCCACGGTCTCGGGCGTTTCGCCCGGAGGCGTTGCGACAGCCATTTCGGCCGGGGCCTCGGTTGTAGGAGCGGGGGCAGTTGCGGGCGTTTCGGCGGCCGTTGCCGGTGCGCCTTCGGTCGCCGGAGCATTCGGCTCGGCTGGTTTTATCCCGGCAGGCTTCTGCTCGGCCGGCGCCACGGCCGCAACCGCCTCACCAGGCTCGCGCTCGAACGGCACAGCCGCACGGGCAACCACCGTCACGCCGTCGGCGTCGAGCGCATCGACGTGGATGGTGTAGGTGCCGACCGGGATGTCGCGTGTCGCTTCGACCAGGAAGTGGCGGTCGGGCGAGGTCTTCGCGTCACCGAGCAGGATATCGTTGGCATACGCACGCACCTTGCGGCCGGGATCGGCGACGCCGGCAACGAAAATCTTGTTGCCGTCGATTTCGACAGCTTCGACGACGATCTTCCGCTCCGCCGCGGAAGTAGCGGGCGCTGCCGGTGTGGCGGGCGCTGCCGGAGCCGGCGCGGCTTCAACAGCGGCCGGCGCGGCAGGAGCAGACGCTGCTGGAACGTCAGCCGCCGGGGCGGCTGGCGCCGGCGCTGCGGCAGCCGGCAATTCGGTGCCCGTGGCGGGTGGCTGAACGGCCGCCTGTTCGCCGACAGGCGGCGAGGCGTCAGATTTCGCCTGAGGGGCCGGAACAGTGAGCAGTTCGGACGGCTTGCCCGGCTCCTCGACCATTGCCAGCACCTGGCCGGTGGAATTCTGGGGGATCGAAACGACCGCGGTCTGCGCCGAGGCGGTCACGACATTGCCAGCCGTCGAGCGCAGCGTGATCGTGTAGTCGCCGGGCTTCAGCGGATCGTCGAGAATAATGGCAAAGGCGCCGTCGGGACCGGCGACCGTCGAGCCGAGCACAGCCGAACCGTTGAGAATCTCGACCTTGGCGTTGGGCGCCGCATTGCCGGCGACGACGATCGAGCCGTTGCTTTCGACGCGCACGATGTCGAAGGTCGGCACGATTGCACCTGCTGTGGCCGGCGCGGCGGGCGCTGCCGCATCGGTGGACGCGGCAGACGCAGGCGGCAGCCGGTCCTCGGTCGCCGGAGCGGCCGGTTTCGAAGCCGGCGGCGTCAGCGCCGCGACCTCCGCAGGCCGGGTAGAATTGAGATACGGGTCGAGTGCGCCCGATACATAGGCGGTTCCCGCTGCTGCGACAGAGCCGCCAGCCGCGAACAAAAACGCCTTCAATGGATTAATTGCCATGTTTCCCTGCCCCTTAGCCACCTAATTTCGGTCTAGCCTGTTTTGCCAAAGCCGACAAGAAAAAGCCCGCCCCGGGGCTTGACCATGCCTATAGTCCCTATCACCAATCATAACATGAACACGATTCGATCTGTCTGCGTCTATTGCGGCTCGTCCTCGGGCCGAGATGAGACCTATATCAAGGCCGGACACCTGCTTGGCCGCTCGATCGCCAAGTCCGGCCTGCGTCTGATTTATGGCGGCGGCACTAAAGGGATCATGGGTGCCGTCGCTGAAGGGGCATTGAAGGCCGGTGGCAAGGTAACCGGCATAATTCCACGCTTTCTGATCAACCGGGAGGCGACCGAAACCGCGCTTAACCGGCTCGACGAGCTCGTCATCACCGACAACATGCACGAGCGCAAGCACAGGATGTTTGAGAAATCCGACGCCTTTGTGGCGTTGCCCGGCGGCATCGGCACGGTCGAGGAGATCGTCGAGATCATGACTTGGGCGCAGCTCGGCCATCACCGCAAGCCGATCGTCTTCGGCAACGTCGGAGGGTTCTGGGATCCGATGCTGGCGTTGCTCGACCACATGGCAACGGAGGGCTTCATCCACACGGCGCAACGGGTCAAGCCGCTGGTGGTCGAGGATCCGGAAGCAATCGTCGCCGCTATCATGGTGGCGGGATCCTCCGTCGATGCACCGACGGAGGGTGTGCAGTCGGTGATTGATAAGATGTAGAGTGAATGGTGAATGGTGAATGGTGAATGGTGAATGGTGAATGGTGAATGGTGAAGTAGAAGACTTTCCAAACCGGCGCCTGTCCATTCACTATTCACTATTCACTCCTTGCCTACTGCCTTCCTCAAGTCTCCGATGACCGCACGCTTGTCCTGACGCCGCCAGGCGAGATGGATCGAGACGGTGCGTTCAAACCACGGCAGATCGCGAAACACGGTCTGAGGCGGCGCGGCACTCCGCAGGCTGGCCTGCACCGTCGCCAGCCCAAGCCCGGCGCTGACCAGGCCCAACGACGTCAACGGATCGGTCGTCTCATAGGCAATGTCGGGCAGGAAGCCCGCCTTCGCGCAGGCGGCGAGAAATTGGCTGCGGTTGGTGTCGTCAGGCTGGCGCACCACCGTGATCCAGGTGCGTGCGTCCAGTTGCTGCGGCAGTATCTCCGCGATTTCTGCCAATGGATCGCCTTCCGGGATCGCCAGAACCAGCGGCTCGCGCATAATGAGCATGGCGGCGATGTCGGGATCGTCGGCAGGAGGAGGCGTGTAGACGAGGCCCAGATCGAGCGATCGTTCGCGCAGCGCTTCGATCTGGGCGGCGGAACGCTGACCCTTAAGTTGAAGATGAAATTCGGGCCGGTCGCGGCGAAACTGGCGCAGCATCCGAGCGACAAGCCCGGCATGGACCGCACCTTCCACATAACCGATGGCGAGACGGCCGACCGTACCGCTGGCGAGATTGCGGCCGAGCTCCTCCAGCCGTCTTGCATGGGCCAGCAGCGCACGCGCCTCGGCAAGAAAAGCGCGGCCCTCGGCATTGAGATGAACACGCTGCCTCGCCCTCTCGAACAGTGCGACGCCCAGCTGCTCCTCCAGCTGAATGATCTGACGGCTGAGCGGCGACTGCGAGATGTGCAGCAATTCGGCGGCACGCCCGACGTTGCCGGTTTCGGCCACCGTGATGAAATAGCGAAGCTGGCGCAGGTCGAACATTGTTGCTTCGATGCTCAAGTCCCGTGAGGTCTCAAATTTAGCCTAATCAGTCTTGGACTGTCTGGCCAGCAGAAGCGAATATTTCCGCCATTCCAACGGCCAACATCAGGAGATTCCGATGCAGTTCTTTGCCCTTCTAGCGCGCAACACCGAAAAGTTCACCGACGCCGATTTCGCGCCGCTGCTGCCTGGCGAGGCCGAGCAGCGCCGCACGCTCTATGCCGAAGGCGCCGTGCGTCAGGTGTGGAATCGGGGCGACATTCCCGGCAGCGGCATGATGTTCGAAGCCGGCAGCGATGCCGACGTGCGCCACGATCTTGCAACTTTGCCGCTGGTCAAGGCCGGCATGATGGATATTGCCGCCGTCGTGCCGCTGCAGCCATATCCCGGCTTCGGGCCGAAGCGCTGAGCGCTCGTGAAAGACGCGGCTGCCGGCATTAAGACCGGCCAGCCGCCTTTCTTCGTTACGCGGCTCGAGCTGATGCGGAAACGGTCTTGCGCGCCGAAGAAACCATCGACCAGGAGTACATCGCCAGTGCCGCCCAGATCAGCCCGAAGGCTATGGCCTGAACACTGCCGAAAGGTTCGCCGAAAATCAGCACCGCGATCAAAAAGACGATCGTCGGCGCGATATATTGCATGATGCCGATGGTGGAGAGGCGCAGCAGCCTGGCGCCGAACGCAAACAACAGCAGCGGCACGGCGGTGACCGGACCGCAGCCGATCAGCAAGGCGGTGTCGTTCAGCGAGCTCGAGACGAAATGATCCTGTCCTGTGGCGATCAGGAAGATGATGTAGCCGAGTGCCGGCACCGACAGCAGCAGCACTTCAAGCAGGAAGCCCTGGCTCGGGCCGATTGGCAGCGTCTTGCGGAAGAAGCCGTAGGCGGCAAAGGAAAAGGCCAGCACCAGCGACACCCAGGGCAGTTTGCCGGCGTCGATGGTCAGCACCGCGACCGCGATTGCCGCCAGCACCACCGCCGCGATCTGCAGGCGGTCGAGCCGCTCGCCGAGGAGCAGCGCGCCGACAACGACGCTGACCAGCGGGTTGATGTAGTAGCCGAGCGCGGTCTCGATGGTGCGGTCGACCGCGATCGCCCAGACATAGATGCCCCAGTTGACCGAGATCAGCGCCGCCGTCAGCACCGCCATCGAAATGATGCGCGGCGAACGAACTGCCGCTTTGAAATCGGCAGTGCGACCGGCCCAGACCAGGACAGCGGCCGCGATCGGCACCGACCAGACGATGCGGTGGGCGATAACTTCGGCCAGCGGCAGATGCGCGACAGCCTTCATGTAGAAGGGCAGCAGCCCCCAAAGCAGGTAGGCGCCGAGCGCCAGCAGGAAGCCGCGACGAGCTTTGGTATCGGCATCGATTTGAAGTGCTTGGGTAGCCATGGCCCAAGGCTATGCGCCAGCGGCTTGCCCAAAACCATCGCAAATTGCTGATGGATCAATGGAGTCTTGCTGATGGTTCAACACGACCGCTAAACGTCGAACAATTGCCGCTGTCTGCGAGAGTGATTGCAGGCCCGGCACGACACGGTCTCAAGGCGGAGCAGGCTTCTCCTTGAGTTCGAAAAAGACGTTGTCGGGTGAACCTTCATCGTGCCTAAAGCCCGTCAGTTCCGCCGCAAGATCGAGGGGAAGGTCAAAAACAAGATCGACCTCTGTACCTTTGCTATCTTCTTCATCCTGCTTTGAAAAACACTGTTGCTTCAGCGCTTCGAAAGACGCGGGGAGATCACCCGTGACATGCAAGTCCCGCACGGTCTTGTCGCCGCTGTGCCAGACTTTCCAGATGTTCCTTCCGTCGCGCCAGAGCTCGGCGCGCGCGAACATTACATGCTCTTCTATGTGCGCGATCACGATTTCCCGCTCTTGCGAAATCGCGGCCAGATATTGCTGAGGCGGGTTCGGAAAGCTGCAGGGATCGAGGATGATGATCGCCCAGTTCTTTTCGCTGGCATAGGCGTTCACAGGCGCTTCGAAAATCTCCGATGGATCGCCAATCTCGCGCCCGAACAACGCCGCAGCTTCCTTTATCCCGTAACCGCGAAAGCCCAGCCAGCTTATCGAAAAGCCCATTTCTTACTCCGCCGCCGCCAAGCCCGCCATGTCGCGGTTCTTCATCAGCTTATAGACGATCGAATCCATCAGCGCCTGGAAGGAAGCATCGATGATGTTTTCGGAGACGCCGACCGTCCACCAGCGCGCACCGGTGCCGTCATGCGATTCAATCAGCACGCGGGTGATCGCCTCGGTGCCGCCGTTGAGGATGCGCACCTTGAAGTCGGCCAGTTCGAGATCGGCGATCTCGCTCTGGAATTTGCCGAGATCCTTGCGCAGCGCAATGTCGAGCGCGTTGACCGGGCCGTGGCCTTCGGCCACCGACATCTTCTCCTCGCCCTCGACCAGCACTTTCACGATCGCCTCCGAGACCGTCTTCAGCTGGCCGTTGGCGTCGAAGCGGCGCTCGACCATGCAGCGGAACGAAGTGACGCGGAAGAATTCCGGCAGGCCGTGCAGCATCTTGCGCGCCAAAAGCTCAAAGCTGGCGTCGGCACCTTCGTAGGCATAGCCCTCGGCCTCGCGCTCCTTGACCACGGCGATCAGCGCGTCGAGGCGATGGTCGTCCCGGGGCATGTCGATGCCACGCCGTTTCAGCTCAGCCAGGAAATTGGCCTTGCCGCCCTGGTCCGAAACCATGACGCGGCGGCGGTTGCCGACGGTCTCTGGCGGCACATGCTCGTAGGTCGCCGGCTCCTTTGCCAGCGCCGAGGCATGGATGCCGGCCTTGGTAGCAAAAGCGGAGGCGCCGACATAGGGCGCCTGCGCTTCGGGCGCACGGTTCAGCAACTCGTCGAAGGCGCGGGACAGGCGCGATATACCGGTCAACGCCTCTGCCGAAATGCCTGTAGCAAAGCGGCCCGAAAAGGCCGGCTTTAACGCCAATGTCGGCACGATCGAGATCAGGTTGGCGTTGCCGCAGCGCTCGCCGATGCCATTCAGCGTGCCCTGGATCTGGCGGACGCCGGCCTCCACGGCGGCAAGCGAATTCGCCACCGCCTGGCCGGTGTCATCATGGGCGTGGATGCCGAGATGGTCGCCCGGTATGCCAGCGGCGATCACCTTTTCGACGATGGCGCGCACCTCGGAGGGCTGCGTGCCGCCATTGGTGTCGCACAGCACCACCCAGCGCGCGCCGGCATCGTAGGCCGTCCTGGTGCAGGCCAGCGCATAATCGGGGTTGGCCTTGAAGCCGTCGAAGAAATGCTCGCAGTCGACCATCGCCTCCTTGCCAGCAGTGAGCGCCGCCTCGACCGAGGCCTTGATCGCCTCGAGGTTCTCCTCATTGGTGCAGCCGAGCGCGACGCGGACATGGTAGTCCCAACTCTTGGCGACGAAACAGATGGCGTCCGACTTCGACTGGACCAGCGCGGCAAGCCCAGGATCGTTCGAGATCGACACTCCTGCCCGTTTGGTCATGCCAAAGGCAACGAACTTGGCATCGGCCGTGCGACGCTCGGCAAAGAAGGCGGTGTCGGTTGGATTGGCGCCGGGGTAGCCACCCTCGACGTAGTCGATGCCGAACTCGTCGAGCAGCTTGGCGATGGCGATCTTGTCCTCGACGGAGAAGTCGATACCCGGCGTCTGCTGACCATCGCGCAGCGTGGTGTCGAACAGATAAAGGCGCTCGCGAGCCATGGTCATTTCCCGGCAAACATGTCCGTTGCGCGGATCAGCCTGTCGAGGATGCCCGGCTCCGAATAGGCGTGGCCGGCGCCTTCGATCAGATGGAAATCCGCTTTCGGCCACGCCTTGTGCAGCGCCCAGGCGTAGCGCGCCGGGCACGGCATGTCGTAGCGGCCGTGAACGATGGTACCCGGGATATCCTTAAGCTTCCATGCATCGCGCAGCAGCTGTGCCTCTTCCAGCCAGCCGGCATGGACGAAATAGTGGTTCTCGATGCGGGCGAAAGCCAGGGCATAATCATCCTGGCCGAAGGGACCGCTGGTTTCCGGTTCCGGCAGCAGCGTGATCGTCTCGCCCTCCCACAGGCTCCAGGCGCGGGCGGCCTCGACCTGCGCCACAGGATCGCTGCCGACCAGCCGTTTGCGGTAGGCGGCCATCATGTCGCCGCGCTCGGCCTCCGAGATCGGCGCCAGAAACCGCTCCCACTTGTCGGGGAACATCTCCGACACGCCGAACTGGTAGTACCATTCGAGTTCGGCGCGGGTCAGCGTGTAGATGCCGCGCACGACCAGTTCGCTGACCCGCTCGGGGTGGGTCTCGGCAAAGGCCAGCGCCAGCGTCGAACCCCACGAACCGCCGAACACCAGCCATTTGTCGAAGCCGCACATTTTTCGCAGGCGCTCGATGTCGGCGACCAGGTGCCAGGTGGTGTTGGCTTCAAGCGAGGCATTAGGCGTCGATTTTCCGCAGCCGCGCTGGTCGAACAGGATGACATCGTACAGCTTCGGATCGAACAGCCGCCGGTGCTTTGGCGAAATGGTGCCGCCCGGCCCGCCATGCAGGAAGACAGCCGGCTTGGCCCCTCTGGTGCCGGAGCGCTCCCAATAGACCTGATGGCCATCGCCAACGTCGAGCATGCCGGACTCGAAAGCCTCGATCTCGGGATAGAGGGTACGGAATTCGCTGCTCATAATTTCAGGCCCTGCTGCGGCCAGTTGGCCGTCTCGTGATCGGGATGCTGGAAGGAGATGATGGATTCCTGTCGCGCGTAGAAATCCGGGTCGTCATGGATCGGCGCGTCGAAGATCGTCTCGACCCAAGGCAGCCTGGCGGCGTAGTTAACCTGGATCTGCGGCGCCAGATCGGAACGGTCGTCGAAGGCGCCGATGGCGATCTCCAGCGCGCCGGGCTGGCGGTAGGTCAGCGGTGTGCCGCAGCGGGCGCAGAAGCCGCGATCGATGTTGACCGACGACTGAAAGTAACTCGGCTCCTCGCGCACCCATTCGACGCCGTCGCTCGGCACTGTCACCAGCGCGCCGAAAAACGACCCGAACTGTTTCTGGCACATGCGGCAATGACAAATGGACGGGCGGCCGAGCGCCCCGTGGATGCGAAAGCGCACGGCGCCGCACTGGCAGCCGCCGGTACGAACGGTTTCGGTCATGATTTTTCCTCCGGCGGCCATTGTTCGGTGTCGTGGTCGGGATGTTGGTAGGACACGAGATCGGCGAGATAGGAGGCCGACGAGACGTCGGCCATCGTTTCCTCACCTGGCAATTCGTGGACGTGATCCACGTACGGGAGCTTGGCTTCGACACCCCATTGGATGGTCGGCGCAATCTCCTCGGGGTGGTCGAATGTGGCGATGGCGAGGGCCACCCCGTCGGGCGCTTCGAAGGTCAGCGGCGTGCCGCATTCGGCACAGAAACCGCGCAAAGCCGCGTTGGACGAGCGGAAGCGTTTGGGCTCACCGCGCGTCCAGTCCAGCCTTGCGCCGCGCACCGAGACCAGCGGCAGGTAGAAATTGCCGCTCGCCTTCTGGCACATGCGGCAATGGCATACGGAAGCATCGCCGAGAGCTCCTTCGACGCGGAAGCGCACCGCGCCGCACTGGCAGCCGCCTGTATAGACTGGTCTGTTGTCGAGGCTCATCGCGCACTACTCCGGGGCATGGCAAACCGCCTCGACATTGTTGCCGTCGGGATCGAAAACAAAAGCGCCATAATAGTTCGGATGGTAGTGCGGGCGCAGGCCCGGCCGGCCATTGTCCTTGCCGCCGGCGGCAATCGCCGCGGCGTGAAAGGCATCGACCTCGGCGCGGCTGCGAGCGGTGAAGGCGACATGCTGATGATCCTTCGGCTTGTCCTTGCCGGCATGCAGCCAAAACACCGGCCGGTCGCGGCCGTAGCCGCCGACCTTGGCGCCGCCGGTATATTCCTGCGGCACCATGTAGAGCAGCGAGGCGCCGAGCGGCGCCATCGCCTTGTCGTAAAAAGCCTTCGACGCGTCGAAATCCGAAACGGTGATGCCGAGATGATCGATCATCTTTTTACCTCCCAGGTGGTGATGCGTTCGCCGGTGACGGGGTCCTTGCCGTCCTTCAACTGGATGCCTTGCGTCAGCAACTCGTCGCGGATGCGGTCGGCCTCGGCCCAGTTCTTGGCGGCGATCAGCGCGAGGCGTTTGGCGATCGCCTTGGCAATGGCGTCTTCATCCACCTTGGCTGTTGCGATGTCGAAGCCGAGGAACAGAAGCGATGCCTTCAGTGAAGCGGCAGCATCGTTGTCTTCGGCGGCTGCGTTGCCGCTACCTGCGTTGAAATCAACAGCATCACCAGCCAACTGCGTCAGCAACTGGAATGCGGCGTAGGTGGCAAGGTCATCCGACAGCGCTTCGATCACATCCGCCGGCACCGGCTTTGCCGTCGGCGGCGCCAGATCGGCCGCCCGCTTCCATTTGCGCAGCGTATTCTCCGCCTCTTCCAGCTTGCGCACGGAAAAGTCGATCGGCTCGCGATAGTGCGTCATCAGCATCGCCAGCCTGAGCACCTCGCCCGGCCATTTGCGGCCGCCAAAGGTATCCGTCTCCAGCAATTCGGTGATCGAATAGAAATTGCCCAGGCTCTTGGACATCTTCTGGCCCTCGACCTGCAGGAATCCGTTGTGCATCCAAACCTTGGCCATCGTTTCGGTGCCGTGGGCGCAACGCGATTGCGCGATCTCGTTCTCGTGGTGCGGAAAGATCAGGTCGAGACCACCGCCATGGATATCGAACACCTCGCCGAGATAGGCGGCCGACATCGCCGAGCACTCGATGTGCCAGCCCGGCCGACCCCTGCCCCACGGGCTGTCCCAGCCCGGCTCCTCGGGCGAAGACAATTTCCACAGCACGAAATCCTGCGGGTTCTTCTTGTGCTCATCGACGGCGACGCGGGCGCCGGCCTGCTGCTCATCGAGATTGCGCTTCGACAACTGCCCATAATCCGGCATGGAAGCGGTGTCGAACAAGACTTCTCCAGCCGCGACATAGGCATGGCCGCGTTCGATCAAGCGTTGAATCAAGAAGATCATGTCGACCTTGCCGTCGGGCCTGGGCTCGACGAACTCGGTGGCGCGCGGCTCGACCGTCGGTTCCAGGCAACCGAGCGCCGCAACGTCCTTATGGAACTGACCGGCCGTCTTTTCGGTGACCCGCCTGATCGCTTCGTTCAGCGACAGCTTGCCCGATGCAATTTCGCCGCCGAAATCGCGCAGCGCGCGAGCGTTGATCTTGTCGTCGACGTCCGTAATGTTGCGGACGTAAGTGACGTGCGCTTGCCCGTAGAGATGGCGCAGCAAGCGGAACAGCACGTCGAAGACGATCACCGGCCGCGCATTGCCGATATGGGCGAAGTCATAGACCGTCGGGCCGCAGACATACATGCGCACGTTGCGCGGATCGATCGGGAAGAAATCCTCCTTGCTCCGCGTTAGCGTGTTGTAGAGGCGCAGGCTCTTCGATGCGTCAGACATACGTGCGTTCCCGGTGCGTTACTTTGGCATGACCTTTTGGGATCGTGCTCTGGATGGAGTCGGTTGCGCCGAGGCGCAAATCGGCTCCAGCCTGCTGGCCGGGGCGTTTGTCCAATCTGGGAGGAGATGAGGCGAAAACGTCCAGGACCAGCGCGAGGCTAGCCAATAATGCAAATGCCACAAATGGCGAAAGACGTTCTCATGGCCGGCTTTATCGCCTTGCCCGGTGTTGCCGTCAAGTCGCTACCTTCGCCAAAAATATCGTTGGCTCACAGGAATTGAGCCACTGAAACATTTTATTAAACAGGTCGGCACTGTGATGAAACATTCGCCGGCTAGATCAGCAAGCGTCACGATTTGGTCGGATTCGGCCAGCAAACGCAGACACGAAGACGTTACCAGGGAAGAGAACAATGCCTAAGCAAGAATCCAACCGCGCCAAGCAACCGGCGCTCGCCAGCCATTACCGGGCGATCGGCCCGGCAGCAATCGTCGCAGCTCTTCTGCACACCGCGAAGAAGAAGAAGCCGGCGCAAAAAATCGTTTCGCCGCGCGCTGCCTGAGAATGCCGTCGGGAAAGATTGAGGCGCTCACGGCCAACCAGTAATAGTAGCTTTTGCTAAAATAAACTCATCTGACTGTCGTTCGCGCCGGACTTCCGGCGCTTGACCTTGTCGGGCTCAAGCTCGACGACGCCCTTCTCCTGAATCTCCGGCCCGGTATTGGCGACCTTGTTGACGAGGTCGGAAATCGGGATCGCTTCGAAGAAATCGAGCTGGGCGGGTCTCAGCAGATCGGCCACGTCGCGCGGCTCGAGCGTGCGGCAATCCAGCCAGCGCGCGAAATCTTCGGGATGGATCACCACCGGCATGCGGTCGTGGATATGGGCAGTGTCGGCATTGGCGTGGGCGGTCAGAATGGCGCCGGTGTCCATTTCCGAGCCGCCCGGCTCGGCATAGGTCTCAATCAGCCCGGCGAAGGCGACAAGCCCGCCACGCCTTGGCCGCACCCAATAGGGCTGCCCTCTTCTTCCACCGGTTTGGTGCCATTCGTAGAATCCCGAAGCCGGTACCAGAGCGCGGCGATGGCGCATGGCAGCGCGAAACGACGCCTTTTCCGACGCCCCCTCAGAACGCGCGTTGAACAGCAGCGGGAAGTTACGCGTATCCTTGACCCAGGCCGGGATCAGGCCCCAGCGCACCAGCATCGAGCGGCGGGCGGGCAGGTTCGAGCCCGGCGCCTGCGGCAATCCGGCGAGCGCCATCAGCACCGGCTGCGTCGGCGCGATGTTGTAGCGGGCCGGAAACTCCTCAAGTTCCGCCAGGCTGAGAAAGGCGGCGGTCTGGTCCGGAGTGGCGGTCAAGGCAAAGCGTCCGCACATGAATTCAGCTCTCGAATTGGTGGCATGTGAAAGTGGCCATGGAACCCGCCTTTCGCAACCGCTAAAGCTGTTCGCCGACGGCCGGTCCACAACGGGCTATGCCAATCGAGCGATCCGAAGCCCATGGAAGCACGCAAGATCATTCCGGCAGTCTCGGTCTGCGTCGTGCGCGGGAACACGGTGCTGCTGGTCAAGCGGGCCAGGCCGCCCTCGCAAGGCCTCCATGCCTTTCCCGGCGGCAAGGTCGAAGCCGGCGAGACGCTGGAACAGGCAGCACGGCGCGAATTGCTGGAAGAGACCGGATTGCAGGCGTGCAGCTACCGGCCGCTGCGGGAAATCCACATCGACGGCAGCGGCGATGGGCATCCGGTCGACTACTGGCTGACGGTGTTTGGGGCCGATTATGCTGGCGGCGAGGCGGTGGCCAGCGACGACGCCGAAACCGCGGCTTTCTATACGCTGGCCGAAATGACAGCGATGCCGCTCGCCGATGCAGTGTTTGAAATTGCCGACGATCTACTCGGTCCCAACAAAGACGGCGAGACCTGAGCCAGAGAATCGCCTTGCAGGCGACAAATTGTTTCAGCACAAGGACCCATGAGCCGCACGTCTTCGTTTCTCGCCGCATGCCTCGCCGTCAGCGTGGTTGTCGGTGCGCGCCCGGCGATTGCCGCCGAAGCACCGTTCGAGCCCGGGCTGATGCGGCTGGCGGAAGTGCTCGGCTCGCTGCATTTCCTGCGTAATCTGTGTGGCGAGAAGGGCGATCGGTGGCGAGCCGAGATGGAAAAACTGATCGCATCGGAAAATCCGAACCCGGAGCGGCGCGCCCGCTTCATCGCCAGCTTCAACCGCGGTTACCGGTCGTTCGGCGGCACTTATACGCAATGCACCGCCTCGGCGACGGAAGCCATCAGCCGCTACATGAAGGAAGGCGAGACGCTGTCTCGCGACATCGCCTCGCGCTATGGAAACTGACGGCGGCAGCCGCTTTGCGGAAAAGCCGCATCAAGGGTCGGCGCCGTTGCGGCGGACGCGTTCGACGCTTCTCCGCTTGCCTCGAGTGAGGTCTTGGTGCAAACCTGATGTTGCACTTTTGCAACTATGTTAACGAAACGTTAGCGCGCAGATGTGAAATTAACTCAAACTGAAGGTTTCCGTCCCCTTGGCCTGCCTAATCGGCTAAGTTTGAAACGGATCGGACGCAGGTTTGCTGGACGCGACGGAATTTGTAGACGACGACCAAAAAAATGTCGCATTTACAAATACTTACTGCGCCTGCGTGTAAAAGGGACAACTCAAGCTTGATCCCTGTCCAACGGATCACCGCTTGAAAGGGTGGACATCGCAATGGAACATGGCGTCAACGACATCGACGCGCTGGTCAGGGAAGAAAAGCGCCTGACCGCCGTGGAAAGCCACAGCGAAGCCTGGGCAGAAGGATTGTCGGCCGGGATCGAGCCGGAAATCATCGCCGAGGCGGCCCTCGAAACGGCATTCGGCGAAATGCTGCGCACCAATGGCGAGACCTCGGCGCTTGCCCTGCTCGATCGCATGCGTGAAAAGGTGATTGCCGGGGCCTTCGAGCCCGAAAGACTGCGTCACTGACCCCGGTTCTTTGACGACGGCGCGCCGCCGGACATCATGTCCGGGCACATGGATGGGCTGGAACCAGGGAGTAGCAGGCGGTGAATTTTTCGATATCAGGCAAGCCGCGCGGCCTGGTCCTCAGCATTTGGTTCACCGCTTCCTGCGCGATGATTCCTTCTGCACTGTTTCTTGCGAGCAGTCCCTCTCAAGCTCTCAGCGAGATCAAGCGCGAAGACCTTCCCTCACCGGTCACGCCGCCGCCCGACGCTGACATGTCGCCGCCCGGAAGTACCGTGCCGATGCCCGGCCCGCTCGGCACGACGCCACCACCGGCCAGCCAGCCGACGCCATCCGACGAGCCGGAACAAACCGAACCGAAAGGGCCGGCCAACGATGGCGGCATGGCCAATCCGCATGTCGATCCGGACGCGCCCGTGCCCGAAGTCGTCTACGACCTGGCCAAGTTGCCGGAACCGGTCAGGCGCATGCACGATCTGATAGTCGAGGCCTGCAAAAGCGGCGACATCGAAAAACTTCGGCCGCTGATCGGCAAGGGCGACACGATGACCCAATTGTCGCTGGGGGACATCGAGGGCGACCCGATCGCCTTCCTGAAGGGCCTTTCGGGCGATACGGAAGGCCAGGAGATCCTCGCCATCCTGGAAGAAGTGCTCAGTGCCGGTTTTGTCCATGTCGATGCCGGCACGCCGCAGGATCTCTATGTCTGGCCCTATTTCTTCGCCCTGCCACTGGACAAGCTCGACGCCAGACAACGGGTCGAGCTGTTCAAGATCGTCACCGCCAGCGACTATGACGACATGAAGCAGTTTGGTGCCTACATTTTCTACCGCGTCGGCATCACGCCGACCGGACAATGGACGTTCTTCGTCGCCGGCGACTAGCGCGCCAGCGCCTCGGAAAATTCCACCGCCCTGCCCTGGCTTGGCGTGACGATCTCGCCTTCCCACATCACGCGCCGGCCGCGCACGATGGTGCCGACGGGCCAGCCGGTCACCTGCCTACCGTCATAAGGCGTCCAGCCGGCCTTGGAGCCTTGCTGGGCGTTGGCGATGGTGTCGCGGCGCTTCAGATCGACGATGGTCAGATCGGCATCGTAGCCGGCGGCAATACGGCCTTTCCTGGCGATGCCGAAAATACGCTGCGGGCCGTGGCTGGTCAGGTCGACAAAGCGCTGCAACGTCAGCCGGCCGGCGTTGACATGATCCAACATGATCGGCACCAACGTCTGCACCCCGGTCATGCCGGACGGCGACGCCGGATAAGGCTTTGCCTTCTCGGCCAGCGTGTGCGGCGCATGGTCGGAGCCGAGCACATCAACGATGCCTTGCGCAACGCCGTACCAGACCCCGTCGCGATGGCGCGTGGCGCGCACCGGCGGGTTCATCTGGATCAGGGTGCCCAACTGCGCATAATCGTCGGCGCTCAGCGTCAGATGATGCGGCGTCGCCTCGCAGGTCGCGACATCCTTGTGCTGTTCGAGGAAGCCTATCTCCTCGGCGGTCGAGATGTGCAGCACATGGATCCGGGCGCGGACCTGGCGCGCGATTCGCACAAGGCGCTCCGTGCAGCGCAACGCAGCGATCTCGTCGCGCCACACCGGATGTGAGGACGGATCGCCCGCGATGCGCTCGCCAAGCCGCTCGCGCAGCCGGAACTCGTCCTCGGAGTGAAAGGCGGCGCGGCGGCGTGTGTTCCTCAGGATCGAGGCAACGCCTTCGTCGTCCTCGACCAGCAGGTCGCCGGTGGACGAGCCCATGAAAACTTTTATGCCGGCCGCACCAGGCAGCCGCTCGAGATCGCCAGCGTCTTTTGCATTGTCGCGGGTCCCGCCAACCCAGAAGGCAAAGTCGCAATGCATGCGGCCGGTGGCACGCCGCACCTTGTCGGCAAGGGTTGCCTCACTGGTGGTCAGCGGATTGGTGTTTGGCATCTCGAAGACGGCGGTGACGCCGCCGAGCACCGCTGCCCGCGAGCCCGTCTCCAGATCTTCCTTGTGCTCCAGGCCCGGCTCGCGGAAATGCACCTGGCTGTCGACGACGCCCGGCAGGATGTGCAGCCCACGGCAGTCGATCGTCTCACCGGCCGACGCCTGGCGGAGGTCGCCGATGGCAGCGATGCGCCCACCATTGATGCCGACGTCGCGAAAACCCTGGCCGTCGTGATTGACCACGGTGCCGCCTGTCAGGATGAGATCGTAGATGGGGGCCATACGGATCCGGTCTCTTGCGGGGGAAGTTCCAGCGGCTTACGTAATGGCCGATAGTTTTGCAAGATCAGGCTCGTTTTCCCACCATGCCCTTTGCCCCGCTCAGAGATCGCGCACTCGTTTCCGTGTCCGGGCCGGATGCCGAGCACTTTTTACAGAACATCCTGACCACCGACCTCGACGTGCTCGGCAGCAGCGAAGCAAAGCCCGGCGCGCTGCTAACGCCGCAAGGCAAGATCCTTTTCGACTTCCTGATCTCGCGCGCCGGCGAAAATGCTTTCCGACTTGAATGCCGTACCGAGACCGCCGATGATTTCATGCGCCGGCTGACGCTCTACAAATTGCGCGCCAAAGTCGAAATTGCCAAGCTGGATCAGCCGGTTGTGGCCGTCGCATGGGGAAGCGATTCAACCACTTCGCAATTTGAATCAGCACCGTTTGCTGATGCGCGGTTTGTCGATACTGCCGTCAAGCGCTTCTACGATGACACCGCAGATGGCGGCGACCTTGCCGCATGGCAAGCCTTTCGCATCGCCCATGGCATTGCCGAAAGCGGTGCGGACTACCAACTCGGCGACGCTTTTCCGCATGACGTGCTGCTCGACGAGATCGGCGGTGTCGGCTTCAAGAAAGGCTGCTACGTCGGCCAGGAGGTCGTCTCGCGCATGCAGCATCGAGGCACTGCCAGGCGTCGGGTGTTGATTGTCTCGGCCGAACGCACCCTGCCCACTTCGCGCGCAGAGTTGACCGTGGAGGGGCGACCGGTCGGCACGCTTGGCTCGACCGCGGCCAGGACAGGCCTTGCCATTGCCCGCATCGACCGGGTCAAGGCAGCGCTCGACGCCGGCCTGCCGATCCTTGCGGAGGACGTCGCCGTGTCGCTCGCTATCCCGTCCTGGGCGACGTTCAGCTTTCCGCGGGAAGCCATCGGCGCGGAGGACGCCTGATGGCTGCCGATCGCGCCGGGGCGCCGCCGCGCGCCTGGCAGCGCATGCTGTCCGGCCGACGGCTCGATCTGCTCGATCCCTCGCCGCTCGACATCGAGATCTCCGATATTGCCCATGGCCTTGCCCGCGTCGCACGCTGGAACGGCCAGACCAGAGGCGAGCACGCCTTTTCGGTCGCCCAGCATTCGCTGCTGGTCGAAACGCTTGTCGGCGAGCTGACGCCGGATGCCGACGCCGACGCGCGGTTGGCGGCGCTGCTGCACGACGCGCCGGAATATGTCATCGGCGACATGATCTCGCCGTTCAAATCCGTGATGGGCGGCAGCTACAGGGATTGCGAGATCAGGCTGCAGCGCGCCATCCATCTGCGCTTTGCACTGCCGGCCGAACTCGACGCGGGACTGCGCAAGGAGATCAAGCGAGCGGATCAGATCGCCGCTTATTTCGAAGCAACGCTGCTTGCGGGTTTTTCGACGGCAGAGGCGACGGAGTTCTTCGGCAGGCCGCGCGGCTTCAATGCCGAGCGCTTCGACGTCACGCCGCGCTCGGTGACTTGGGCGCAGAATGCCTTTCTCAAACGCTTTGCGGCGATCGAAAAGTCGCGACGCCAGACTGCCGTTCCAGCCGGCTGAAAACGGTAAATTAACCGGCAGGGACAACAGTGCCATGGTTAACCATGGTCCATAGGCTTGCCTCATGCCCGTTGCCGGTATCAAGGCTGGTTCGTCCGTCCGCCGACAGAGGGCCAAAGGCGTTGGTCAGCCGCAACCTATTGAAGACGAGCTGCGCGAACAGAACGAGCGTTTTTCGGCAGCGGTCGAGAACATGTCGCATGGCCTGTGCATGTTCGATGCCGATGAACGGATGATCATCTGCAACGGGAACTACATCAATATCTTTCGCCTCGACGCCGAAGTGGTGCGGCCCGGCATCCGGTTTTTCGACATCCTCCAGCACAGCGTGGATATCGGCATCGCCTCGCAAAGCGCTGAGCAACTCTATGCTATCCGCAAGCCCTATATCGACCAGGCAAAACCTTCCACCTATGAGGAAACGCTTGCAGACGGGCGTATCGTCAACATTTCGCACCGGCCGCTGGCGTCAGGCGGTTGGGTATCGATCTACGAGGACATCACCGAGCAACGGCGCGCCGAGCAGGAGTTGAAGGAGCAGCACCGCCGTTTCGACGCGGCACTTGCCAACATGTCGCAAGGCCTTTTGATGTACGATGCGGATGGCAAGCTGATCGTGCGCAACGAACGTTTCCTGGAACTTTATCATGTCAGGCCGGCCGACTTCCCGCTTGGTATGAGCCACCGTGATGCGTTCAAGCGGCTGCTGGAACTGGGCATTTATACAAAGCTCGACCCCGACAGCGAAATCTCGCAAATCGAAGCCTGCCTGCGGGCGGGGAAAACACACGTAACGCATCGCCATCTCGCTGATGGCAGAACGCTGCTGGTTGCGCGCCGGCCGATGAGCGGCGGCGGCTGGGTCGCGACGTTCGACGACGTCACCGAGCGCAGGCGCGTGGAAGAGCGCATGACCCATCTTGCGCACCACGACACACTGACCAACCTGCCCAATCGCTCGATGCTTCGCGAACGGCTCGACCAAGCCCTGAGTGAGACGAGAGACGGATCGCTGGCGATATTCTCGCTCGACCTCGACCATTTCAAGGCGGTCAACGACAGCTGGGGCCACCCCGCCGGCGACTGGCTGCTGAAATGCGTGGCCGAACGGCTGCAACGGTGCCTGCGCAATGAAACGGACGTTGTCGCCCGCTTCGGCGGCGACGAATTCGTCATCATCCAGTTCAATCTCAAAAGCCCGGGCGACGCGGAAAAGCTGGCCAAACGCATCGTCGAGATCATCGGAAAGCCGTTTCGCGACAAAAGACACGACATGCGTGTCGGCATCAGTCTCGGCATTGCGCTGTTTCCGAATGACGGCAAGGACGCCGACACTTTGCTGAAAAATGCCGATATGGCGCTCTATCGGGCAAAGAGCGAAGGGCGCAACCTGTACCGCTTCTTCGAACCAGCCATGGACGCGATGGTGCGGGCACGCCGGGCGCTCGAAATCGATCTCAGGGCAGCGCTGTCGCGACGGGAATTCGAGCTGGATTTCCAGCCGATCATGAACATCGCCTCCGGCGAAATCGTCGGTGCCGAAGCCTTGATGCGCTGGCGTTCGCCGGTGCGCGGCCTGGTACGGCCGGACGACTTCATCCCGGCCGCCGAGGAGACCGGGCTGATTGTGCCGCTTGGAGAATGGGCGCTGCGAAAAGCCTGCACGACCGCGGCAGGCTGGGCGGCTTGGCGCATCGCCGTCAATGTCTCCGCCGTGCAGATCAAAAGCGGTACCTTTGCCCGCAGCGTTATCTCGGCACTGGCGTTCTCGGGCGTGCCGGCCAACCGGCTTGAACTGGAAATCACCGAAACGGTGCTGATGGACGAGAGCGATCTGGTGCTCAAGACACTCAGGCAGCTACGCGATCTGGGCGTCCGCATCGCGCTGGACGATTTCGGCACCGGCTATTCGTCGCTGGGCTACCTCAGGCGCTTTCCCGTCGACAAGATCAAGATCGATCGCTCTTTCACCCGTGACATCGACAGTCGCGATACCGGGGCGATCGTGCGCGCCATCATCGGGCTTGGCGCACAGCTGGGCATCACCGTCACCGCCGAAGGTGTCGAGACCGAAGCGCAGCTTGAATTCCTGCAAAAGGAGGGTTGTGTCGAGGCCCAGGGCTATTTGATCGGGGTGCCGTCAAAGGCGTCGGACATTAAACGGCTGCTGAAGTCGAGCGCGACGATCCGGCAATCCGGCTAAGTGCGACAGTCTCGCGGAAGCGCGGGCAACCGGCTCCTTGAGATGACGCTCGATCCGCGAATTCCTTGATAGGAGAAGGCGGCATTCAGGTGTGGCGAACCAGGAGGTTCCCAACGGGTCAGAGATGTCCGCTCAATGCCTCCACCATATCCTTGTTCGTCGCCACGGGAACGATCTCGAATTCGACCAGATCCGCCCATTCGATGACCCACCGCTGCAGGAGCGTGACGTCATCGGCCTCCACCAGCAGGAAGCAGCGGCTCATATCCGCTGCGATCCAGCTGTGGTGCACGAGAAGCGCGTCCGGCTTCAGGCGGCCCTGGTCGCGGAAACGGCGGTAGATCTCCTTGCGGTCGCAGCCACGAAAATCCTCGGTTACGAAGAACAGCATCTTTTTCCCCTCAGTTCGGATATTATCGCCCCGGCCGGTCCAGCCGCTCCAGGAACCACTGCGTCAGCCGGACCCAGACCTCGTCTTTTTCGCCGGAGTCTTCCCAGCCGTGGTCGAGGTTGGGGTTGTCGTTGACCTCGATGACGAAGACGCCGTCCCTGGTTTCCTTGAGGTCGACGCCGTAGAGGCCATCGCCAATGCAGCGCGCCGCGCTCACCGCCGTCTCGACGACATGGGCCGGTGCTTCCTTCAGGGTGAACGTCTTGATGCCGCCCTGGTCGGGCTTGCCGTTGGCCTTATGATTGACGATCTGCCAATGTTTCTTGGCCATCAGATAATGGACGGCGAACAAGGGTTGGCCGCCGAGGACACCGACGCGCCAGTCATATTCCGTCGGAATGAATTTTTGCGCGATCAGGAGGTCGGAATCCTCCAGCCATTCGGTTGCGAGCGTCTTCAACTCTTCGAAGGTGCCGCATTTCTTGACGCCGCGCGAAAACGAGGAGTCCGGGATCTTCAGCACCAGCGGGAAGCCCAGCGTCTGTGCCGCAACTTCCAGGTCCGAAGTGCCAGCAATCATCACCGTCGGCGGCACCGGTACCTTGTTGTAGGTCATCAGCTCGTTGAGATAGACCTTGTTGGTGCAGCGGATCATCGACAGCGGATCGTCGATGACCGGCATGCCTTCCTGCTGGGCGCGGCGGGCAAAGCGGTAGGTGTGGTTGGAGATCGAAGTGGTCTCGCGGATGAACAGCGCGTCGTAGTTGGCGAGCTTGGCCAGATCCCGCTTGGTGATCGGCTCGATTTCGACGCCCATCTTTTCAGCGATCTTGGCCCAGTGGCGCAGCGACGAAATCTCCGACGGCGGCAGTTCCTCATGCGGATCGACCAGCGTTGCGAAAGTGTAGCGCGCCGGCGTGCGGCCCTTGGTGTCGCGCCACTCGCGGTTGGTGTAGATCTCCAGGCACTGGAGAAAGTGCGTTTCCTCGTCCTCGGTCATCCTGGCCAGGGGATGGAAGCCGATCTTGCGGATCGAGGCCCATTCGGCGCTGTCCCTGATGTGGACCTCGAGTGCCGGGGCACGGAACCAGTCGAACAGAAGTTTTGCGAAGCGGTCCCAGATCCTGGACGGTCCGATGCCGAAGAAGATGCAGACCTTCTGCGGGAAAGCGCCGCCCAGATCCTTGCGGCACTTGTTGAGTGCGAGTTCGAGTTCCGGCAACGCGTGCTCATAGAGCTTGCGCTCCGACAGATCGATCATTGTTTCGACCGTCGGGATGACCTTATGGCCACGCGAACCCGCGAGCAGCGAGGCGTAGTAGCCGCGGCTCTGGTAGCCGTAATTGTTCGACAGGTTGATTACCTTCGGCCGCTGACCGCGAAAGAGTGCCGGATGGGCAAGGTAGTCGCGATTGGTGATGATCTTGTGCGGCGTCGCCACTTGGTCGAGATCGTTCTGCCGGCCGGTAAGGATGACCCAGGTCATTGGCTGTCGCGCTTTCCGAGAGTGATGGCGGCGCGCAATCCGTCGCGGCCGAATTGCGCCATGTTCATGAAGATGCCGTAAGGCACGGGAATGTTGGCAGCATCGAGGATCGTCTCCTGCCGCTCGTCCTCGACCCAAGGGTCGTGGATCAGGATATGATCGCCGTCGTCACCGATGGCCAATACCCAGTGCGGAACCTTCTTGCCGAACATCAGGAAGCCGCTGATCAGGACCAGTACCAGTTTTCCCTCTGCGATCGCGGTGCGAATGTCGTCAAGCCCGAATGAACGGTAATTCACCGGGATGCCGTAAAGTTCCGCGCGGCGGCGAAAGTCGACCTGCGCCAGCTCCATCACCCGGCGCTTGTCCTCGCTGCGCACCGACTGCAGGAACAGCGCGCCGTAGAAGGAGACATAGATCTCAGCAGCAAGCCCGCTCTCATAGCCAGCGACGGCCAGCCCGAACGGTTCGCAGCCGCCCGGCCCCGACATCATGAAAACGGTCGTCGCCTCACGCCACAGCCTGATTTCCATAACCGGATCCGGCACGAATCCGGGGTCGAAGTTAGCCATCGCCATCATCAGGCAGCATGGTCCGCAGGTGAATTCGCAAGTCTGCTGATAAAACGGCACTTCGGTGGCGACCGGAATGTCGCCGCGCAAGGTCTTTTCATAGCGCAGCGCAGTGGCGCCATCCTCATAGTAGTCCGGTTCACGACCGATCTTGCGGTAGCCGCTCTGCTCGTAGATCTGGATGGCGCGCGGGTTGTCCTCGCGGACTTCCAAACGAAGCATCATGCGGCCATGCTCGAAAGCGGCGGCTTCAGCCTGTTCCAGCAGCAGGCGGCCAACGCCACGGCCGCCGAAAAATGGACCGACGGCGATCGAATAAAGCCGCGCGACGCCGCTGCCCTTGCGAAACAGCACGACCGCATAGCCGGCGACGTGGCCATCGTTCTCGCCAACCAGCAGTTCGGCGGTGTCGCGTTCGATCAGTTGGCGAAAAGAGCGGCGAGAAATGCGGTCGCTCGAGAAAACAGCTTTTTCGATGGCGGCGAGGTCATCGACGTCGGACGCGCGGGCCTTGCGAATCTCGGCAGGCATGCGGGCTCAGAAAACCTCGATTGGGTTGTGGAAACTGCCCTAGTCTAAACATCGGTCACACCAGCCGAAGTGCCAGCATTCAGCAAGCGCTATCGCACCTCGATTAGGGCCGAATTGTGACAGTTTTCAAGGCAGGCAGGTCGCGCAAAGGCTTTGAAACGACCTTCGTGTTTCGGCATCGGCGCGGCTCCGGAAAACGAGATCCTGCTCAGCTTTTCAAGCCCGCCAGAAGCTGGCCATAGGCGCTCTTGGCCACTGCGGCCAGCTGCTCGCGCGGCAGCGATCCGACGACGGCGCAGCCATAACCCTTGTCCAGCCAGTAGACGGCCTCAGGACCATCTTCTTCCCCATAAGTGCCCTTGGCCTTGGCTGCCGATTCGGCGATGACGAAGAGCGAAATGCGCTCGCCCTTGTCGTCCTCGTAAAGCAGCATCGCGGCCTTGCCCTGGCCGGCAGGCAGCAGCCGGCCACCGACCAGTTGGAAACCTTGCGCGGCCAGATCCGGTGCGACGAGCTTCAAACCCACCTGGTTCGACAACCAGCTCTGCAAATGATCCTTGTCGCTTGCCGGCACTTCCACCGCATGCCGCTTTTCGGCGGCATAGATGACATGGGCGGCGATCGCCTCTTCGGCAAGCTGGTCTTCGGCCGTGTTTTCCAGGCCGAGGCGGCCGATGCCGGCAAGGTAGCCGCCAGCGCCGCCAATCACCAGGATGGCGGCAGCGGCGGCCGCAAGCCACCAACGCGAGCGCGATGGCGACACTCTGACCACCGGCGCCTCGCCAAGCACCACCTTGGTCAGCCGCACCGGGACGGGCTCGTCCAGCACGCCGTTAAAGGCTGCGCGCAACGCTGCCCGGTCGGCGGCGTAGCGTGCGCTCCTGGCCTTCATCTCGGCATTGGCCTCGAGCCATGCCTCATAGGCCGTCCGCTCATCGCCCGGCAACTCGCCATCGAGAGCCATGTGGATGTCGCGTTCGGAGAAATCGCGTCGGCTCATTTCTCGACGATCCTTATCGACCGGCGGCGCGCGGTATCATCAAGCAGCGCGCGCAGTTCCTCGCGCCCGCGCGCGATGCGCGACATCAAGGTGCCGGCGGGAACCCCAAGGATGTTGGCGGCTTCGGCGTAGGAAAACCCTTCGATGGCGACCATCACAAGTGCCGCGCGCCGGTCAGGGCTGATCGCCTGCAGCGCGTCGACGATCTCGCGCGAGGCGATGCTCTCGACCTGCTCGGCGGGTGCTGCCTGCGCCTCGCTCGCCTCGAGCGGCAGCATCGCTGCCTCGCCGCGCCGGTTCACCTTGCGCATCTGGTCGATGAACAAATGATGCATGATCGTAAACAGCCACCTCCTGGGGCTTTCTCCTGTCTGCCAATTGTCGAGCCGCACAAGTGCCCGCTCGAGACAATCCTGGACGAGATCGTCAGCGGAATCGCGGTCGCGCAACAGCGAGCGTGCATAGCGGCGCAGACGCGGTATTTCACCAAGGATTGCTGCCTTCTTTTCGTCCATGACCGCTGGTTCTGGAGGGCCCCTGTCCGTGATGATTGAACGCGCCTTTGCAGCGCGGCGCAAGCGGCCAGCGCGAAGCGGTCCGCCGCCCCGGTCACCCAAGCAAATGAATAACGCTGCCAGTGGCAGGTTTATTCCCGGCCAAATTGAAATCGTCAGCTATTGCTCGTCTCGAGCTTTGCTTTCGCCGCCCTTGTCAGCAGCCGCTGATAGAACAGGCCGATGCCGATGAGCACCGCGCCGAGGCCGATGAAGGACAGCGCCCGCAACACGCCTTCCAGTTCCGACATGTCGAAGATGAAGACTTTGAGCACGGCGATCGAGATCAGCGCCGCCGACGCTATGCGCAGCACCTGCGACTTCAGCCATACACCTGCGGTGAGCAGCACCACGCCGATGACCAGCCACAGTGCCGAATAAGTATAGGTCTCGAGCTGGCCGAGACCGCTCCACAGCCCGATGAACTCGCCCTTGAACAGGCGCCTGACCGACAGCGTGGCATAGGCGAAGCCGAGCACCGCCGCCACCATCGCCAGCATCGCTGCATACCATTTCGGTCGTTTGTCGCGGGCATAGAGCGCCAGTGCGCCGGCCGCAACCGCCGGCAAGAGGTAGGCGAGGAACAGAAGATTGAACACCGGAATGCTGCCGGTCGATTCATCCGTCAGCAGCGGGTTCAGCGCCAGAAAATGCTGGAGGACGATGAACGCGACCGAGACCACGCCCGCTGCAATCGAGCCGTAGCGCAGCACCGAACTTGGCGAGCGCATGTCGATGGCGACCAGGATGGCACCGGCACCGATGGCGATCAGCGTGTAGATCGCCTGTTCGGCAAGCGTCGCAGCAGCCGTATCGATGACGCCGCCATGCATGGCATGGCGCACCAGCATGGCGACGGTGAGCAGGGCAAACAGCGCGGCGCCGGCCTCCATGGCGAGGCGCGGTCGGCCGTTGGTGGTTCGGGCAAGCTGCCAGGCGGCAAAACCGAAAGCGAGCGCCGGCACGCCATATCCAAGCAGCAGCCAGTTGAACACCGGCGTCTTCGACAGGAACTCGGCACCGACGATGGTCGGGTCGAAGGCAGCGCGACCAAGCACTGCAATCACCGCACCAACGGAAATCCAGCCAAGCACCGGATAGCTACGCCAGCGCGTCGCCAGCGCCGGCACGGCGGCGGCTGCTCCGAGCAGGATGGTTGTCCAGCCGGAACCAAAGGCCATGTGCAGCATCAGCAGGCCGGCAATCGCCGCCCCGCCGAGCGCAAAGGAGACAGCAGCGCCGCCGGTTAGCGGCGGCGCTTCGCCGCGCGCTATCCATTCGCCGCCGGCGACGAAGACTCCGACCAAAACGGCTGCGACCGCCGCATAAGCAAGGTCTCGGTCGAGATTGCCGAAGGTAGACCAGAGCGCCAGCAGGATGACCAGTGGCGCGACAGCGCTCCAGGCCGCCCATGCGGCGGCGCGCAGCCAGCCAGAGGCCGCAAAACGGCGCGCCGCCCAAAAGCCGGCGCCGATGAAGACCAGGCCGAGAGCGATGCCGACCCTGAACATCAAGGCATCGGACGCCACGACCGGCATGCCGTCGACGCCGAGAGCGCCACCCGAAAAATCTGAAGCGATCGTGGTCGGCGGAATGATGCCGAGATAGACCAGTACCGTCGCCAGCCCGGCGGCGTGCAGCAGTGCAAGCGCCCGCGGCCGGTAGAGCGCCACCGCCACCAGGGCTGCGACAAGGGCGGCCCCCGGCAATGCACCGCGGATGGCGACGAAGGCCGGATCGACAAACAGGGCCAGCGCCGAAAGGCCGACGAAGAAGCCCGGCGCGATCGACGGCCAGTCGAAGCCGCTGCCGGCGCCCGCATCGTCGCGGCGGCCAAGCCAGACGAAGGCGAGCACGGCCAGTGTCACTCCGTCGATAAAGAGGATGACGGCAAGGTTCGCCCCCGGCGCGTCGGTCATATAGAAGATGGTCCAGACGCCCGTGGCGACGAAGGCTGCGGCCATCAAAAGCCTCCAGTCGCGGATGCGAGCAATGACGCAGGTGGCGGCGAGCACGATCGCCAGATAGCCGAACAGCGCCCACGGATTGGGCGCCTGCGAGGCGACCAGCAGCGGCGTCACCATGGCACCGAGTAGGCCGACGCCGGCCAGCGCCTGACCGTGGACCAGGCTTGCCGCGATCGTCGCCACCCCGATGGCGCCGAGCAGCGTGAAAGCGAGCGTCGGGCCGATGAAGCCGTAAATGCTGTACGCGGCGTAGACGGTACCGAACAGGATGAAAGCGCCGGCCGCCGTCAGGATCGCCGGGATATAGGCACCGGCAGCACCTTGCACCGGCACCCTGAAGCCGGTGCGCCGGATGAACTCGCCGCCGGCGACCAGCACCAGCCCGAGTGCCGCCGCCATGACAAGCCGCACGCGTGGCCCGAAAATGCCGGCCTCGATGGTGTAGCGGATCAGAAACAAGCCACCCAGCGCCAGCGCGATGCCGCCGACCCAGACCGCCCAGCGGGTACCGAGCGCCGTTTCGACGTCGGACTGGCGAGCTGCCTTCGCCGCTGCCGCCGGTTGCGCCGACTCCGGCGCGGACGGCGCCGTTGTATCGGCATCGGCCTCTGTAGCTGACACGACCGCTGCGGGCCGTGGCGATACGGCCATGTCGGCTGTGACCGCAAGCGGGATTGCGGCATCCGCCGGTTTGCTGTCGTTTGCAGCCGGTTCCTTGGCTTGCGGCGGCAGCGCGGGCGTGCCCGAAAGCACAAGGCTGCGCAAGGCGCCAAGCTCGCGCTCGATCAGGCCGATGCGGCTCTGCTGGCGTGAAATGATGACGAACAGCGCGATGATGGCGACGAGGCCAATCAGGCTTTCAAACATGGCGGTTCCCCCAAACCAAGCCAGTTGTCACTGACATTCAATGTTCAGTGACATTCAAATGCGGCGGCCAAACGGCCGGTCCATTCAACGTGCCGCCAGATTGGCCGGAAAGATCGAGCATGTTTCGGTGCCGAAAGCCAGCAGCTTGCCGTTGGCGTCGTTCACGCTGCTTCCGAAACCGTCAGCGTGCGGCCCTTGTGCACCACTTTGCCCTCGCACACCACCTCGCCCGTCCTTGGCGTGATCGGCCGCGTCAAATTCACTTTGAACTCGGCCGTCGCATAGGCCTCGCCCACCTGCGAAATGGTGCCAAGGCCGAGCGGCGAAACGTTTTCGGGATCAGGTTCAACTTCGCTCATCTGGTGGTTTCCCCGGTGGCGGCTTCCCCGGCGCTTGCCTTGCCGGATTCACGGCCGGGTGAATGATGCCTGCGCAAGGCGGCGAGAAACCCGGCGCGGGCGCCGGGAGGCTCGATGCCGCGCGGTTCGTAGACATGGCGGGTCAAAAAGAAGCCGGTCAGCTGGAAGGCGTCCTCGATCGCCGCCGGATCGGCGCGCAGCCCGGAGCCGCGCTGCAGGAAGGCAGGCAGCGCCAGCATCTTGTCGCGCCACGGCGCGCCCGCCGCCCGCGACACGGCGCGGCCGGATTTCGGCGAGACATAGGCAAGGTCCTGCCTGGTGCCGGTCGCCGCACACTGGCTGAGATCGAGGCCGAAACCGAGTTCGTCGAGTACCAGCAGCTCGAAGCGGGCCACCAGCTCGCCGGCGGCATCGGCATCGTCGAGATGAGCGATCATCACCGCAAGCGTCTCGTAAAGGCCGCCATGGGCGTCACGCTCAGGCAGAAGACGCAAATGCGCGGCCATCGTCTGCAGGCCGTAGACGGCAACGGCGCTGTCCATCAGCCGGGCGGCGTTCATCTCGATAGCCTCGACCTGGAAGGTGCCGAGATGCTCGTCTAGCCGCGCCCGCCACAACAGGTCGACGCGATTGCCGGGCTGCAAGACAGGCTGCTGTTTGCGCGAACGGCCGCCGCGCACGAGACCGAGATGGCGGCCATGCGCGCGCGTCATCACCTCGAGAATGGCGCTGGTTTCGCCATGCTTGCGGGTGCCGAGAATGATTCCCTCGTCGTGCCATTCCATGACGAGAGCTTGTCACCGGTTGGATGGCGAAATCAAGATGAGCGACTATCCGCCGCCAAACCAAAACGGCCCGTAGCGTATCGCTACGGGCCGTTTTTTACGAGATCGTCGTTTGATCAGAACGAGCGCTGGAAGCGGAAGATGCCGCCGATTGCGTCGGCATCGTCGGCATCGAAATTGTCGTAATAATCGACTTCGGCGGTGATCGTGTAACCAGGAACGATGGTGTAGGCGACGTTGGCCGCAACGGCGAAGTCTTGGTCGTCGGTATAGGAGACCTGGGCGTTCAAAGAGGTCTTCTTGTTGACGGCATAGCTGCCGCCGCCCCAGACGGCAAAGTTGCCAGTCCACGGCTTGTAGAAGTTCTTCGCGACGTTGTCGTCGCTGCCGTAGCCCGCCATCACGAACAGGGTCAGGTCAGTAATCGGCTTGACGTCGAGGCGAGCTTTGCCGGCCCATTCTTCCGACGTGCTGTTATAGGCGCCGACCGCGGTGATCGCACCCCAGTCGCCCTTGTATTTCACGCCGCCGACGACAAACGGAACGTAGCTGTCGATCGACTGGTCAGCGCCGGAGCCCGTTTCGACCGAGGCGACTGCCGTAAAGCCATTACCGCCGTCGAAATAGTAACTGATCAGGTTGGTGTCCTTGGTGCCGTAAGGAATGATAGTGTCCTGGACGACGTTGCCGGCGTAACCGATGAACGAATCATAGACAGTTTCATCCTTACCGACGCGGAAACCTCCAAGCTGGATCCAGGCGAAGTTCAGGGTAACCGCCTTGTTGTCCTGCACGCTGAAATCAACACCGCTCACGGTGCGTTTGGTATTGCCGAAGTTGAAACGGGTCTCGGTATAGGTCTTCAACGTGCCGAGCTCGGTTTCCTGGCCGGTCCACGTCTTGAGCGTGAAGCGGGCATTCTTGTTCCAGGTCTGCTGCTCGTCACCGTCCAAAAGGTCGTGTGTCGTCGCGCCATCGAAAACGCGGCCGGCGTCGCCGAAGCTGGCGTCATAGCGGACATAGCCGCCGATGCGCAGGCAGGTCTCGGTGCCGGGAATGTAGAAGTAGCCGGCGCCGTAGACGTCGCAAATCTTGACGTATTCGGCGGGTTCCCGCTCGGCGACCACAACAGCGTCGGCGGCGCGCGCACCGGAGACCGCGACGAATGCCGCGGCTGAGCCGAGAAGAAGGCTCTTGATATTCATTTTCTGACCTCTCCAGTCAAAGTTAAAAATGGCTTTGGATTCATGGGTTGAACGGCTGAACGCCTCACCCACGTCGAAAAAGGCGCGCACCGCACCCCCTCTTCAGGCGGCGAACATACTCATCCGCATTCCAGTCTCAATGACGATTCCAAAAATAATAATTGTTTGCATAACAGAATAAATCCATGTTGCACAAATATCACTTCATATTTGCTTCACATTTGCCCATCGGCACAAACGAGACACTGTCACAATTGAACAAAAATATACTTATGCCATTAGCCGGCAAACCGATCGGAATCCGACATACATTCCTTGTGCGTGTTCTTTTTTTAGAATAGACTTCTAACGTTGGCAGCGAGATCAAGCCGACTTCGCCATCGCTGCGTTCTGTGCGGCAAGAACGACTTCCGCCACCAGATCCCGTTTGAGCATTTCAATGGGAATACGTCCGGCGAGGCCGGGCGCGGGGCGGATCAGCCACGACCAGGCATGCCGTGGATCGGGCATCGCGGATAACACTTCCTTGATACCCGGCGCCGGCCTGCCGTCGATGAACTGCGCCAAAGGAAATACATGTTTGCGGCCACCGGTGCGCAACGCAACGACCGTGCCGCTGCGCTGCCAGCGATGCAGAGTCGAGCGCGATATGCCGAGATTGTGCTGCAGGAACGTCGACCCGGCGACCCGACCGGCCCAGTCCTCGACCCGCATCGAGTCGAGGTCGCCCGTTCCGGCCAGGCGTTGGATGTCTGCCCCTTGGCCTTCGTGCGCCGTCGACAGAGGCCTCCTGGCACGGCGTTCCGCAACTTCGGCTGCCAATATCCGCACGAAACGCGACGCCATACCGGGTAATCTTTCCCGCATGGTGTCGATCGCACTGATGTCGGTCGGCGCAAGCAAAGCGACGGCGGCGGCAACGGCGCCGGCGACCCTGCCCGCTGCAACGACCGCATCGCTGTTCGTCACCTTGCCTTGCCGCGCCAGCACGCGCTCGATCTCAACAGCGACGGCGTTTGCAAACTCGATCTGACGGATGCGGTCGATGCGATTCCAAGTCCCTGTCATGTCCTGATCTGGCTGCTTGCCCGCCGGTTCCGGTTTGCTCGGAAGCGGGTCTTTCGCACAGCCTATAGGCAGAGTGTGTGACGGAGAGACGACGAACGGGAACCATGGACGATCGCAGTGTCGGCAGGTGCTCGAACCGGTCTAACTGGCCGGTTCTGCATGAAATATCGCAAATTTTTCAGAACCCGCTCAGGATTTCCCGTCGCGCCGGTACCAATAGGAACGGGTCGACCCGACATGGCCGGCGCATGGTCTCCCGGAATGATTCGGTCGGCTGTTCAATATGCAAGTCGACCGATCGGGCAGCCCGGCGACCGCTCAGAAACCTGAGGCGGCCAACAGGCCGCTCTGCGGATCGCCCAAACAGGCTCAGTGCGGAAATTCGAGCCCCATTTCGCGGTAGCGCTCGGGGTCGTCACCCCAGTTCTCACGCACCTTGACGAACAGGAAGAGGTGCACCTTCTGTTCGAGTACGCCAGCTATTTCCATGCGTGCCGCCTGGCCGATGGCGCGGATCGTCTCGCCCTTATGGCCGAGCACGATTTTCTTCTGGCTGTCGCGCTCGACATAGATGGTCTGGTCGATGCGCACCGAGCCGTCCTTCTTCTCTTCCCATTTCTCCGTCTCGACATGGGAGGAATAGGGCAGTTCCTGATGCAGCCTGAGATAGAGCTTTTCGCGGGTGATCTCGGCGGCGAGCTGGCGCATCGGCAGGTCGGAGATCTGGTCTTCCGGGTAGTACCAGGGTCCGGCCGGCAGGGTCTCGGCGAGATAGTCGAGCAGGTCCTTGCAGCCGGATCCGGTCAGCGCCGAAACCATGAAGGTGCGCTTGAACGGCACCCTTTCGTTGGCTGCAGCCGACAATGCCAGCAGCGTCTCGTGCTTGACCCGATCGACTTTGTTGAGGATCAACACCATCGGCTGCCGAACATCCTTCAGCCGCTCGAGGATGGCGTCGGCATCGCCCCGGATGCCGCGCTCGGCGTCGATCAAGAGCAGCACGATATCGGCGTCCTTGGCGCCGCCCCACGCGGTCGTCACCATCGCCGTGTCCAGCCGGCGCTTCGGCTTGAATATGCCCGGCGTGTCGACGAAGACGATCTGCGCGTTGTTGTGGGTGGCAATGCCGCGCACGATCGCACGGGTGGTCTGCACCTTGTGCGTCACAATTGACACCTTGGCGCCGACCAATTGGTTGACCAGCGTCGATTTCCCCGCATTGGGCGCGCCGATCAGCGCGACGAAGCCGGAGCGGGTAGCGGGAGCTTCTGTTGCCGGAGCTTCGGTGGCGGTCATGCGGCACTCCCTTGATCGAGCCAGACGCCTTCCCGCTGCAGAAGTGCCGCGGCTGCAGCCTGCTCCGCCTCGCGCTTGGAGCGCCCGCTGCCGGTCGCCGGCGGATAGGCGCCAACCTTGACACTGACGGTGAACAGCGGATCGTGGTCCGGTCCCTCGCGGCTGTCGATTATGTAAACCGGCACTGCGCCTGCCGCCTGATGCGCCCATTCCTGGAGTTCGGTTTTCGCATCGCGACGGGCGGCGTCAATGGCTTGCGAGCGCGGCTGCCAGTATTTGTGGATGAAGGCACGGGCCGCTTCCAACCCTCCGTCGAGATAGAGCACGGCGATCAGCGATTCCAATGCATCGGCGCGCAGATTGACGCGCTTGCGCCCGTCGAGGCCGCGTACGTCCGAACCGGCGCGAATAAGTTCCGGCAGGCCGATCTCCTCGGCAATTTCCGCCAGGGCTTCAGCGTTGACCAGAGCGTTCAATCTCAGCGACAGCTCACCCTCGGCGGCGTCGGGAAATGCCGCCAGCAGCATATCGGCAACGACAAGGCCGAGAACGCGGTCGCCCAGGAATTCGAAACGTTCGTAGTCGATGCCGGCGTGACTGCCGCGAGCGCTGGCATGGGTCAGCGCCCGCTGCAGGCGCTGATGGTCGCCAAAACTGTGGCCGGTGCGCTCCCTGAGCGCCTCGGCGAGCGCATCGGCGGTCAGCCGTTTCGTCGCCGCCATGGCCCTAATTGACGAAGTGGAACAGGCGCGAGGCGCGCATCAGTGACGGCCATTTCCAGATTTCGAGCGGGCTGGCGCTGCCGCCGATCGAGAAGAAAATGAGGTTGGCGCGGCCGACCAAATTCTCGTCCGGCACGAAGCCGACGGTGAAGCGGCTGTCCGACGAGTTGTCGCGATTGTCGCCCATCATGAAATAGTGACCGGGCGGCACCTTGAACTCTTTGGTATTGTCGCCGATCGAAGCCTGCGTCAGGTCGAGCGTGTCGTAGCTGACGCCGTTCGGCAGCGTCTCGCGATAGACATCGACCGGCCCGTTCTCCTCGGTGATGTCGCGGTTGTCGATCTGCCCGACCTTGACGCGCGGCACGCCCACGTCATTGATGAAGAGCTGGCCATCCTTGACCTGGATCTTGTCGCCCGGCAGGCCGACGACGCGCTTGATATAATCGACAGAAGGATCCGGCGGAAACTTGAACACCACCACGTCGCCGCGCTTCGGCTCTGAGCCCCAGATGCGGCCCGAAAAGATGTTCGGCCCGAACGGCAGTGAATAGCGGGAGAAGCCGTAGGACCACTTGGTGACGAAGAGATAGTCGCCTTCGAGCAAAGTCGGCCGCATCGACCCGGACGGGATCGAGAACGGCTGGAACAGGAGCGTGCGGATGACCAGCGCAAGCAGCAGGGCCTGGACTATGACGCTGACGGTTTCGCCAAGTCCGCCGGATTTCTTCTGGGTTTTTTCAGCCACGCTCATGTCGTCCTCGATTGTGCGTTGGATGGTATAGAGTCTCGGCGCGCGCTGGGCAACGTCATGCCGGTGGTCAGATGCAATCAATGTGGCGCTTCTTCGACCGGCAACGCTTCAATGATCACAAAGGCTTGAGCGAGCGGAAAATCATCGGTGATGGTGAGGTGGATCACCGCGCGGTGCCCTTCAGGCAGAATTTCGTCCAGCCGCGCTGCCGCCCCATTGGTCAGCGCCATGGTCGGCTTGCCGCTGGCCAGGTTGACGACCCCCATGTCGCGCCAGAACACACCCTGCGCCATACCGGTGCCCAATGCCTTGGCGCAAGCTTCCTTGGCAGCGAAACGCTTGGCGTAGGAGGCCGCACGCGCCGCGCGGTTTTCGGACCGCGCCTGTTCGATCTCGGTGTAGATGCGCTGGATGAAGCGTTGGCCATGGCGCTCCAGCGACTTCTCGATGCGTCTGATGTCGATGAGGTCGCTGCCAATACCGATAATCATTCGGCAGGAACTTCCGGCCCGGTTTTTCCAGCCTTTGCCGCTCTTTCGGCCAGCCGCTTGCGGCGCTGCTCGTGGAAAGTGACCATGCCCCAGCGGGTGATGCCGTAAAACAGCAGGCCGAAAACCAGGCCGAGCGGTATTGCGCCGATCGTCATCGGCTTCAGCACCGGTCCCCACAATTGCGCAAAGGAAAGATTATGCAGCATGTCGCCGAGATGCGCGGGCGGGCCATGCGCCGGCAGGTGTTCATGCAGGATCAGCTTGCCGACCTCCCAGGAGGCGGCCCATAGCAGCGGAAAGGTCAGGGGGTTGCCGAAGACCGTGCCGAGTGCTGCCGCGACCAGATTGCCGGCGATCAGCCAGCACAGGATGGCAGCAATGATGAAGTGAAAGCCAAGCGGGAAAAACGACGCGAATACGCCCGCCGCAACACCTGCGGCCACGGCATGCGGCGTGGCCCTAAGCCGCAGGATGCGCTTGGAAAAATACCGCAGCGAGCGCGAGAACGAGCGGCGCGGCCACAAATAAGTACGCACCCGCTCGAAAAAACCATCAGGCTTGCGCCGTCGAAAAAGCACTCTGTTCCTGTTCCTAGTTCCATCGATGGCTTCACGCCGGCTTTTCCAGCCAGGCGCGACAGCCCCATGCTGCGCTCTGCGGTCGCCGAAAAGCAACTACGACTTTGATATAGCGATGCGCTGGCCGAAGAACAACGAGGCCGGGGCATCCGCTCGGTGGCCGCTCGCGCCAGCCTTGGGTATCGCCGTTCTGAACAGGGCATGATCGCGGCGAATTTAAGGAGCGTCACTTAGGATCGATATTCGCTGACCTCGACGAGATTGCCGTCCGGATCGCGGAAATAGACCGACATCATCGCCCCCCGAGCGCCGGCACGCTCGACCGGGCCGACCTCTATCACCACACCATTGGCGGCGAGGTTGGCACATATCTCGGCGAGCGGCCGGGCAGCAATCAAGCAGAAATCTCCGGAGCCCGGCGTCGGCGCCTTGGCCTTCGGCTCGAAGGTACGCCCGACCTGATGCACATTGATCTTCTGCATTCCAAACAGCAGCGCCGTTGGTCGGTCCGGCTCGTCGAGGCGCTTGAAGCCAAGCACGCGCTGATAGAAGGCGCAGGTATCGTCCACCGAACGAACCGTCAGCACGAAATGATCCATGCCGGCAATCACGGAAGCGCCTCTTGACTTGTTTTTATGCATGTCGTTGTCCCAAAACCGCCGCACACTTTTGGGCGACATGCATTAGATATTGCGGCTGCCGGGCTTGATCGCCGGTATGGCGGCGAGCTCGGGCGGCAGCCTGTCGGCCGGATAGGCCGGAACTTCATATTCGGCGAGCGCGATCAGCGGCACGCCGACATCGGTCTTGCCGGCCGAGCGGTCGATGATGCACGCAGCGGCAACGACATCGGCGCCAAGTGCGCGCAGACAGTCGATGGTCTCGCGGATCGACAGGCCGGTGGTGACGATGTCCTCGACAATGACGACGCGCGATCCCTTGGCGATCTCGAAGCGGCGCAGCCTGAATTCACCCCCTTCCCGCTCGACCCAGATCGCCGGCGCACCAAGATGGCGCGAGGTCTCATAGGCCGGGATCAGCCCGCCGATCGCCGGGCCGACGACGTAGTCGATCCTGCCGGGCACGTCAGTGCGGATCTTTTCGGCGAGCGCCTTGCACAAGCGCTCGGTCTTGTCGGCATGCATGAAAACACGCGCTTTCTGCAGAAAGACCGGGCTGCGCAGGCCCGACGTCAGGATGAAATGCCCTTCGAGCACGGCGCCGGCCTCGCGAAAAATACCCAGCACTTCATCGGTGTTCATCGTTCACTCCATGTCCATGGTGAATGGTGAATGGTAGTGAGAGCACCCTCTTCACTATTCACTATTCACCCATTCACGCGCCTTGCGTCACTGACGCTCGAATTGTCCTTTAGCTGCGACAGCAGCCGGTTCAAGTGCTTGAGGTCCCACACTTCGAGATCGATCAGCATTTCGGTGAAATCGGGCGCGGTGCGCACCATCGACAAAGTGTGGATGTTGGCGTCGTTGGATGCGACGACCTGTGCAATATCGGCCAGCGAACCCGGCGCGTTGATGGCGGTGACCGAGACGCGCGCCGGGAACCGCTCCTTGGTGCGCTCGTCAATGTCCCAGCGCACGTCGATCCAGCGCTCGGGCTGGTCGTCAAAGGCCTGCAGCGCCGGCGACTGGATCGGATAGATGGTGATACCGGTTCCCGGCTGCACGATGCCGACGATGCGATCGCCTGGCACTGCCCCCTCCGGCGCGAAGCGCACCGGCAGATCGCCGCGCACACCGCGGATCGGCACCGCGTCGTCGCGCGGCTGGTTCTTGTCCTTGCGTGCGGCGCGGCCCGGAATCTGGAACAGCATGCCGGCGGCGTTGCGGATCTTCGACCAGCCCTCCTCGCGCTGCTTGGGCGCTACCAGCGTGACACGCTCGTCCTTGTAGTCGGGAAACACCGCCTTCATGACATCGGTGGAGGCAACTTCGCCTCGGCCGACCGCGGCCAACACATCCTCGATGTCCTTGCGCGCCAGCCGGTGCAGCACCGGCTTCAGGCTTTCCTTGGTGAAGGTCTTGCCGGACCGTTCGAAGGCGCGCTCCAGAATGCGGATACCGAGACCTGAATATTGCTTGCGAATGGCGTTCTTGGTGGCGCGGCGGATGGCCGAGCGTGCCTTGCCGGTGACGACCACCGATTCCCACGCCGCCGGCGGGACCTGCGCCTTCGAGCGGATGATCTCGACCTCGTCGCCGTTCTTCAGCTCCGTCATCAGCGGCATGATGCGGCCATTGACCTTGGCGCCGACGCAAGTGTCGCCGACGTCGGTGTGGACGGCATAGGCAAAGTCGATCGGCGTGGCGCCGCGCGGCAGCGCGATCAGCATGCCCTTCGGCGTGAAGCAGAATACCTGGTCCTGAAACAGTTCCAGCTTGGTGTTTTCGAGGAAGTCCTCGGGATTGTCGCCTTCGGCAAGCTGCTCGATGGTGCGCCGCAGCCAGGCATAGGCATTGGTTTCCTTCGAGATCGCATGGGCGGCACCATTCATCTTGCCACCGGTATCCTTATAGATCGAATGAGCAGCGACGCCGTATTCGGCGATCTTGTTCATTTGATAGGTGCGGATCTGCAATTCGACGCGCTGGCGCGACGGGCCGACGATGGTGGTGTGGATCGAGCGGTAGTCGTTCTGCTTCGGCGTGGAGATGTAGTCCTTGAAGCGGCCGGGCACCATCGACCAGGTGGTGTGGATGGCGCCGAGCGCCCGGTAGCAGTCCTCGACGGTATCGACGACGACGCGAAAGCCGAAGATGTCGGACAGCTGCTCGAAGGACAACGCCTTGGCTTCCATCTTGCGGAACACCGACCACGGCTTCTTCTGCCGGCTCTTGACCTCGGCCTTGATCGAATATTTGTCGAACAGCGCGGAGAGCGCCTTCTCGATCTCCGACAGCACGCCCTTGTTGCGCTCGAAGATTTCGGCCAGCCGTGCGGTGACGGCGCGGTAGGCTTCCGGATTGATGAAGCGGAAGGCAATCTCTTCCAGCTCCTCGCGCATGCCTTGCATGCCCATGCGGCCGGCCAGCGGCGCATAGATGTCCATCGTCTCTTCGGCGATGCGCAGGCGCTTGGCTTCCGGCACATGGTCGAGCGTGCGCATATTGTGCAGGCGGTCGGCGAGCTTGACCAGAAGCACGCGCACGTCTTCCGAGATCGCCAGCAACAGCTTGCGCAGGTTCTCCGCCTGCTCGGCCTTCTTCGAGACGAGGTCGAGCTTCTTCAGCTTGGTCAGGCCCTCGACCAGCTTGCCCATTTCCGGGCCGAACAATTCGTCGATCTCGGCCCTGGTCGCCGTGGTGTCCTCGATCGTGTCGTGCAGCAAGGCAACGGCGATCGTCGCCTCGTCCATGTGCATTTCGGTGAGGATGGCGGCGACTTCGAGCGGATGCGAGAAATACGGGTCGCCGGAGGCGCGTTTCTGGTGGCCATGCTTCTGCATGGCGTAGACATAGGCCTTGTTGAGCAGCGCCTCGTTGACGTCAGGCTTGTAGCGCTGGACGCGCTCGACAAGCTCATACTGACGCATCATGGGCGGGATCTCGCAATGCTGAAATGAATCATGCGCCGCACTGGCGTACGGCGCATGTCATAGATAGCCACGAAACTGCCGACGCGAAAGTGTCGGCAGTTGTCGCTAAGATCAATAATCGTCGCTTTTTTCCGGCGGCACCAGGCCTTCGATGCCGGCCAACAGGTCTTCTTCGGTCATGCGATCGAAGGTGACGTTGTCCTCGGCGTCGTCGGCATCGGTGGCCGCAACGGCGCTGCCGGTCTGGTCGGCAATCGCCTCGCCATCGGCTTCCGGCTCGTCGACCTCGACATGCTTCTGCAGCGAATGGATGAGATCTTCCTTGAGGTCGTCCGGCGACAGCGTCTCTTCGGCGATTTCGCGGAGCGCAACGACCGGATTCTTGTCGTTGTCGCGCGGTACGGTGATCTGCGCGCCCTGGCTGATCTGACGGGCGCGGTGGCCGGCCAGGAGCACCAGCTCGAAGCGGTTGTCGACCTTGTCGATGCAATCTTCAACGGTTACGCGGGC
This sequence comes from Mesorhizobium sp. M0968, assembly GCF_040319065.1. NCBI lineage: Bacteria > Pseudomonadati > Pseudomonadota > Alphaproteobacteria > Hyphomicrobiales > Phyllobacteriaceae > Mesorhizobium > Mesorhizobium sp. M0968. Next base: position 7,115 of record NZ_JAMYNL010000020.1, on the reverse strand, counting down.
CATGAGTTGCCCCTTTCATGCCTGGATCTGATGGAAAACAGGCGCGGTCCATAACCCGAACGCCGCCAAAATACAAGCTTTTATGGCGGTGCGCAGCTCTGACGCGGGCCGCCTGCGGCGACACAGCGCCGATCACAATTGCTTGCGGTGCGCCATGGTGCCTTGGATTGCCGTAAAACTGGCGTTATCTCGAACGATGAAGGCCAACAGGTCTATTATCAGACCGGCCGATAGTCGCCACGCATTTAGACGACCGCTTATTTCGAAAAAGGACATTTTCCATGTTCGATCCTCGTGAAAAAATCGCTCTCTTTATCGACGGTGCCAATCTCTACGCCACCTCGCGCGCGCTGGGCTTTGACATCGATTACCGCAAACTTCTGGCGAGTTTCCAGAAACGTGGCTATCTGCTGCGCGCTTATTACTACACCGCGCTGGTCGAGGATCAGGAATACTCCTCGATACGGCCGCTGATCGACTGGCTTGACTATAACGGCTTCAAGGTGGTGACCAAACCGGCCAAGGAATTCACCGACTCGACCGGCCGGCGCAAGATCAAGGGCAATATGGATATCGAGCTGACCGTCGATGCGCTCGAGCTTGCCGATGTCGTCGACCATTATGTCATCTTTTCGGGCGACGGCGATTTCCGCACGCTGGTCGAGGCGCTGCAGCGGCGCGGGCGCAAGGTGTCGATCGTCTCGACCATGGCTTCGCAGCCGCCGATGATCTCCGACGATCTGCGCCGCCAGGCCGACCATTTCATCGACTTGATGACGCTCAAGAATGAAGTCGGCCGCGACCCGTCGGAGCGGCCGGTGCGCCGGCCCGAACCGGCCGAAGTCGACGAGGAAGACTATTGACGGTCGTTGCCTTGACCGCTCCCCTGGTCGTCTCCCCCGAACCCGATCGCGATTGCCCGCTCTGCCCGCGGTTGCACGATTTCATCGCCGAGTGGCGGCGGCGCGAGCCGTCCTGGTTCAACGCGCCGGTGCCGACCTTTTTGCCGCCGGAAGGCGAGGACGCAGTGCGTCTGCTGATCGTCGGGCTGGCGCCTGGACTGCGCGGGGCGAACCGGACGGGGCGCCCCTTCACCGGCGATTTTGCCGGCGACCTGCTCTACAACACGCTGATCGCGCACGGCTTTGCGCGCGGCGAATTCAAAGCGCGACCGGATGACGGGCTGGAGCTTGTCGGTACGGCGATTACCAATGCGGTGCGCTGCGTGCCGCCGGACAACAAGCCGGTTGGCGCCGAGATAGCGACCTGCCGGACGTTCCTGGTGCCGACGATCGCGCGATTTCCAAATCTGCGCGCTGTGCTGGCGCTTGGCTCGATCGCGCACCAGTCGACCGTGCGGGCGCTCGGCCAACGCGTTGCCGCCTATCCGTTCCGGCATGGTGGGCAGCAGCAGGCCAATGGCATCACGCTGTTTTCCAGCTATCATTGCTCGCGCTACAACACCAATACCGGCGTGTTGACGGAAGCGATGTTCGTCAACGTCTTCAGTCAGATAGAAGCTTTTCTGAAGACATAGAGTCGGACGACGCCGGCCAGGGCACGAGCCCTAGATTCGGGCGATCGCGAACAACCAGGCCAGGAGATCCAGCAACCACAGAAATAGTGCAAGCTGCAGCGCGACGCGCAGGCGTTGGATGATCCGCCAATTGCTGGCCATGTCGGATTTGATGCGCAGCGCAAGCGCTCGGTGCATCCCGTCCAGGGTTGCGGGAGGGTGCTGATCGACGAAGTCCTGGAGCAGCTTCTCTGGATCGAAACGGAACGTATAGTTATAATACGGCCAAACCATAATCGCGACCAGCAGCCCGATAAGAAAAAGCAATATCAGCGCCAGCCAGTCCCAGGGCCCCACGCCATCCAGGAGCGCCCTGCCTCCGAGGAGAGAACTCGCGAACGCGGTTGCGAAGATCAGATTGCCGGCGCGCGTATTGAGACTTTCAACCACGCCCTGCTGGTGCTGGAGGCCACGCACCGCCTCCGCATAGACAAATGCCAGGCGGGGGTCGCCGCCGTCCGTCGCAGCAGGCGGGGCGTTGCTGTCATTGGTTGATGAAGGGCGCTCCGGCATCAAATGTACTTAGCACGGCGCCGCCTGCGATATGAATAGCCAGATGGGGAACGCGCTTCGTCGCTCTGTCTTCGTGCCATCGAGGGTGTTTTGGTGGACAGGAATAGCATCAATCCGACGCTGTCGCTTCAGGCGCTGCGGCAAACAATGCGGCCAGCGTCGCAGGTCCGCCCTGGAGAACATTCAGGTCGACGTCGCCGCTGATGCCGTCGACGCGGCCCCGGTTGTGATACTGCCAGTAGATCCAGTTGTCATGGCCCGGCCGCAGCGCCAGCGAACGCAGCCAGCGCGGGCGGCTGGCTAGCTGCCCGGCATAGGCTTGCGCCGCCTCGTCGGTCACGTAGAGGATCGCCGTCTTGCCGAACGCCGCCTCGACCGGGCCGAGGAAGGCGGAGAGTTCGGCGCTCAGTTGTTCGGGAGTTGGCCGCTGCGGGCAATTGCCGCCGAACTCGATGTCTACCACCGGCGGCAGCAAAGGCTGATCGTGCGGCACCACCGAGATGAAGTTGCGTGCCTGATCCGCACCCGGTCTGCAGAAGGTGAAGAAATGATAGGCACCGACGGCAAGACCGGCGGCGCGGGCCGCGCGCAAATTGGCGGCGAAGGCATCGTCGACATGATCGCCGCCTTCCGTCGCCTTGATCACGGTGAAGGCGACATCGTCGGCGGCAACACGCCGCCAGTCGATCTGCCGCTGATGATGGGAGACGTCGATGCCCCTGACCGGATATTTGCGGCGGTCCGGAGAAAACGTCTGGAAGTAGGTATAGCCGCCGGCCAAAACGAGGCCCGCCACGAGCAGACCGGCCGCGCCCCATAAGACGATCCGGTTTTTCAAACGAGACCTACCCCTTTTTGTCCGCCCTGCCCGCCGCTATGGCTCCGGGCGTTCGTCGCTCGAAAAGCCAAATCGCTGGCTTTTCGTCCGCCTCGCGGACCGCGCCTCACCCTCGCTCCTTCAGCAGCCGGCCCTTCTCGCGCGACCAGTCGCGCTGTTTTTCTGTCTCGCGCTTGTCGTGCAGCTTCTTGCCGCGGCCAACGGCGAGCAACAGCTTGGCACGGCCTTGGTCGTTGAAGTAGATCTTCAGCGGCACCAGCGTCATGCCTTCGCGGTCGACGCTTTGCGCCAGCTTGGCCATCTCACGCTTGTTGAGCAGCAGTTTGCGGCGGCGGCGCGGCTCATGGTTGAAGCGGTTGGCCTGCAGATACTCCGGCAAATAGGAGTTGATCAGCCAGATCTCGCCGCCCTCGACCGAGGCGTAGCTGTCCTGGATATTGGCCTGGCCCTGGCGCAGCGATTTCACTTCCGTACCGGTCAGCACCAAGCCGGCCTCGATCGTGTCGAGCACCTCATAGGAAAACCGCGCCTTGCGGTTTTCCGCAACGGTCTTGTTGTTGGGATCGGCTTTTCTGACTTGATTCATGATGCGGAGAGGTGGCGCCTCATCCCTAGTTTATCAAGCCGGCGTGCTTCATCGCCGCGTCGATCTTCTCGGCGGTCGACGGCTCGACCGTCATTAGCGGCGAGCGCAGCACGTTCTCGACCTTGCCCAGCTTCGACAGCGCATATTTCGCGCCGGAAACGCCGGGCTCCATGAAAATCGCCTTGTGCAGCGGCAACAGACGGTCCTGCAGGTCGAGCGCCTTAGCGCTGTCGCCGGAAAGCGTTGCCTCCTGGAATTCAGCGCAAAGCCTGGGTGCGACATTTGCCGTCACCGAAATACAGCCGACGCCGCCATGCGCGTTGAAGCCGAGCGCCGAGGCGTCTTCGCCGGAGAGCTGGATGAAATCCTTGCCGCAGGTGGCGCGCTGCTCCGAAACCCGCTCGACCTTGCCGGTGGCATCCTTGACGCCGACGATGTTCTTGAAGTCATGCACCAACTGGCCCATCGTCTCGGGGCTCATGTCGACCACCGAGCGCGGCGGAATGTTGTAGATGATGATCGGCAGGCCGGTTGCCTTGGCGACGGCGGCGAAATGCGCATAGAGGCCGCGCTGTGTCGGTCTGTTGTAATAGGGCGTGACGACAAGGGCCGCGTCGGCGCCCGCCTTCTCGGCATACTGGACTAGGCCGACCGCCTCTTCGGTGTTGTTGGAGCCGGCGCCGGCGACGACCGGAACCCGGCCCTTGGCGACCTCGATGCAAACCTTGACGACTTGGCGGTGCTCGTCATGCGACAGCGTCGGCGACTCGCCGGTGGTGCCGACCGGGACCACGCCCGTCGTGCCTTCGGCGATCTGCCAGGCGATGAACGCGCGAAAGGCTTTCTCGTCGAAACGGCCGCTCTTTTCGAACGGTGTGACGAGCGCGGTCAGCGAGCCTCTTAGCATGTCGTCCAACTCCTTGGGACTAGCGCATGACCCCGAAAATCGCAGTCGATTTCGGAAAGGGTTATGCGCCAAATTTAAATTGCTACATCGTCCTTTGCGCGTCTGAGAAGACCCGCGGCGCTGTAGGTGTTTGTCGTGCGCGCCTTCTAGCCGAAAGCGAAGCGGCGCACCATAGTCTCGACATTGTTGCGCGGCAAGCATTGCGCCAGCAATTGCAATTCGAACGACCTCGATAAGGTTTTCTTTACGGGCCCTTCATCACAGACGAATAGGCTGCAGTTCATCTGTGCCAGTGATAGCATCGAAGAATAGGAAATGACCAAATCCATGCCGACCAGGCGGCCCCATCTTTTCGCGCTTCTCGGCGCGATCGTTGTGCTGGTCCCCGGCGCGGCGATCGGCGGCAGCGTCGATGGGCAGGTCACGTCGGCGATCCCGATGACGGAGCCGCAGAACGATGCACTGCAGCAGTCCCCTTCGCCATCCGCCAGCGTCGCGGTGCTGAAGAGCGGTCTCGATGCGCTGGCGGCAAACGACATTCAGCGCGCGCGCCAGGCGCGTGAAGCGCTGCCGGCCAAATCGCTCGATCGGCACATCCTTGCCTGGGCGATTGCGCTCTATGGCGGCGACCAGGTGCCGAGCGGTGACATCGCCGATGCCGCGAAGATGCTGCCGAACTGGCCGGGCACGATCGCCTTGCGCAAGAACAGCGAGCGCGCGCTCTATCGCGAGAACCCCGCGCCACAGGTCGTGGTGCGGGCGTTCGACGGCAGCCAGCCGCTGACCTTCGAGGGCGTGGTGATCCTTGCGCGCTCCTATGTAGCGCTAGGCAATACCAAGGCGGCGCGCTCGGTGCTGTCGCCATTCTGGCGCACCGAAAAGCTCGAAGCCGGGGACGAGGCGGCGGTCATCCGCGAGTTCGGCGCGCTGATCCCGGCCGCCGACCATCGCTTCCGCATGGAGCGCATGTTTTATGCCGACCGGGTCGCTTCGGCGCTACGCGTCGCCGGTCTCGCCGGCGCCCAGCAATTGGCCGACGCCTGGGCGGCGGTCAGCAAGGGCGACAAGAACGCGGCCAAGCTGCTGAAGGCGGTGCCGGCAGCGCAGCGGGCGGTCGGCTATCTCTTTGCCGAAGCCGAATATCTGCGCAAGCAACAGAAATTTTCCGACGCGGCCGCGCTGGTGATGAAGGCGCCGGGCGATCGTGACGCTCTGGTCGATGCGGACGCCTGGTGGGTCGAACGCCGGGTGCTGTCGCGCGAGCTGGTCGACCAGGGCGACATGAAGACCGCCTACAGAATAGTCGCCGCGCATGCCGCCGAAAGTCCCGCCAATGCCGCCGAGGCGGAATTCCATGCAGGCTGGTACGCGTTGCGCGGCCTCAACGACCCGAGCACCGCCGCCAAGCATTTTGCGCAAATCGCGGAGCTCGCCCAAGGGCCGATGTCGCTGTCACGCGCCTATTACTGGCTCGGCCGTGCCGCCGAAGTCGGCGGGCCCGGCAATGCCAAGGATTTTTTCAGCCGTGCCGCCAGCTACGGCACGACCTTTTACGGCCAGCTCGCCGGCGAGCGTGTCGGCCGGAAGACCCACAATATCGTCTACCCCCAGCCAAGTGCCGCCGACCGCCGGAATTTTGCCACCCGCGAGGCGGTCAGCGCCATCGAGCGGCTGCAGCAGGCAGGCTATGACCGCTATGCCGAAACCCTCTACCGCGACCTTGCCGGGCAGCTGAACAGCCCCGGCGAACTGGCGCTGCTTGCGGTGTTGGCGGAAAGACAAGGCAACCATTTCATGGCGCTGAAGGTCGGCAAGATCGCCGGCGCACGTGGCATCGATGTCGGCGCGCTGTCGCATCCGCTCGGCGTCATTCCCGACACCGCCAACATTTCCGGCTCGGGCAAGGCGCTGGCCTATGCGATTGCCCGCCAGGAAAGCGAGTTCAACATCGGCGCCGTCTCCAGCGCCGGCGCGCGCGGACTGCTGCAGCTGATGCCAGGCACGGCCAAGCAATTGGCGAAGAAGGCCGGCATGACTTTCTCGCAGGCCCGGCTGACCACCGATGCCGGCTACAATGCAACGCTGGGCGCCGCCTTTCTCGGCGAGCAGCTCGGCCGTTTCGACGGCTCCTACGTGCTGACCTTCGCCGGCTACAATGCCGGCCCCGCACGCGCCGCCCAGTGGGTGACGAAATACGGCGATCCGCGCGGCAAGGACGTCGACGCCGTCGTCGACTGGATAGAGCGGATTCCCTATACGGAAACAAGAAGTTACGTTCAGCGCGTGATGGAGAATTACGAGGTCTACAAGATGCGTATCTCCGGCAAGTACGATATTGTCGGAGATCTGGTGAACGGCCGGGGGTGACGACCGGTCTCAAACCAAGTCAGCTGCGATCCTTCGCGAATTTGTCGGTCACGGCGTATTTTGTTCTTGCTTTGTGCCGGCAGCTATGCTACTAATTTCGGTATGGTGCTAATTGGCTCCAACGACCCGCCCACCGAGGCGGTTTTTTTGTTTCTGGCTATGAAGGTTCCGGACGTGGAGTTGGCGGGACAGCGGCCCGCTCTGTCCTGCCCTCCTTGCCAATCACCAGACATCCCCCCAAGCGCAGGGCAATCGCATTTGGATTCTTACGAAGATGGACCCCCACCCTAACCCTCCCCACAAGGGGGAGGGAACGCTGCCGCATGCC
>NZ_JAMYNL010000019.1:0-98853 GCF_040319065.1 Mesorhizobium sp. M0968 | reverse complement strand
CCCCCCCCCCAACCCCCCCAACCCTGGGTCCACAAATTAACCACAAAAACCCCGGGCCCCCCCCCGGGGCGGCCGGCGATTTCCTGCCTATTGCGGAGTCATCGATGTCCAGCCCGGAAAATCCGATCCTGTCGGTCAGTCGCGTGGAGGCCGTCTACAACGGCGCCATCGCCGCCCTGCACGGTGTCGACCTGTCGGTCGGCAAAGGCGAGATCGTCGCACTGCTCGGCTCCAACGGCGCCGGCAAGACGACGCTGCTACGCGCCGTATCCAATCTCCTCCCGGCCGAGCGCGGCACTGTTACCGCTGGTCGGATCACTTTCGACGGCGAGGATGTCTCCAGGGCAAGCCCCTCTCACCTCGTCCGCAAGGGTCTGGTCCAGGTCCTCGAGGGCCGACACTGCTTCCGCTCGCTGACGGTCGAGGAGAACCTTCTGACCGGCGCGCTCGGGCGTTCGTCCTCCCGCACCGGCGTCAAGGCCGACCTCGACCGCGTCTATGCGCTTTTCCCCAGGCTCACCGAGAAGCGGCGAACCCGGTCCGGCCTCACCTCCGGCGGCGAGCAGCAGATGACGGCGATCGGCCGCGGTCTGATGTCGCGGCCGAAACTCTTCGTGCTGGACGAGCCTTCGATGGGGCTGGCGCCGCTGATCGTCGACGAGATTTTCAGCGCTTTGAAGCGGCTCAATCGGGACGAAGATCTTTCGATCCTTGTCGCCGAGCAGAATTCGGCAGTGGCGCTGAAATATGCCGACCGCGCCACCGTGCTCGAAAACGGAAAGAGCGTGCTGGAAGGGTCGGCCGCCGACCTGCGCCAGCGCGACGACATCAAGACCTACTATCTCGGCGGCACGCCGCTTCCATCGCAACATTTTCCCCAGGAGACCGCAGCATGACCATCCAATCGAAGCAGCCGTCCGATATCCGCAGCGCCGTCCCCCCGGTTGAGCGTCCGTCGGCCAGAGCGCATGTCATCAAGACCGACGCCGAGGCGATCGCTGTGGCGGAAAAACTGGCCGCAGACTTCGCCAAGGACGCCTCCAGGCGGGACCGCGAGCGCATCTGGCCGAAGGAAGAGCTCGATGCGTTTTCGCAGAGCGGCCTGTGGTCGATCAACGTGCCGAAGGCCTATGGCGGACCGGAACTCTCCTATGTGACGCTGTCGAAGGTGATCACAATCATCTCGGCGGCCGATCCGTCGCTCGGCCAGATTCCGCAGAACCATCTCGGCGTCGTCGCCGCCATCCGCACCGTCTCTGATGAGGCCCAGAAGCAGTTGCTCTTCGCCGAAGTTCTGTCCGGCACGCGGTTCGGCAACGCGTTCTCGGAATTCGGCTCCAAGCGGGCGGCCGACTTCGAGACCAAATTCGTCGACGCTGGCGACCACGTCGTGGTCAATGGCCAGAAATTCTATTCCAGCGGCGCGCTGCTCGCCCATCTGGTGCCGATCGTGGCGCTCGATGACGAGGGCCGGGCCTGGTATGCCATCGCCGATCGCGGCGCGCCCGGACTGACGGTCATCGACGACTGGTCGAGCTTCGGCCAGAAGACGACGCTGTCCGGCACAGTCCTGCTGGACAATGTGAAAGTGCCGAAGACGCATCTCGTCCCCGGCTACAAGGGCTATGACCGGCCGACCGCCGACGGCGCCATCTTCCAGATCATCCAGGCTGCTGTCGATCTCGGCATCGCCAACGCGGCGATCGACGAAACCGTCAGCTTCGTGCGCACCAAGTCGCGCGCGTGGATCGACAGCGGCGTCGATCATGCCTGGCAGGATCCCTACACGATCCAGGCCGTCGGTGACCTTCGCCTGCGGGCCAATGCGGCGCAGGCCGTTCTGGACAAGGCCGGCCTTGCGGTCGACCGCGCCGTGGCCGATCCGAACGATAGGACCGTCGCGAAAGCGCAGATCGCGGTTGCCGAATCCAAGATCCTCACCACCGAGATCGCCATCAACGCCACCAACAAACTGTTCGAACTCGCCGGCACGCGATCCACACTGGCCGAGCACAATCTCGACCGGCACTGGCGCAACGCCCGAACCCACACGCTGCACGATCCGGTGCGCTGGAAATACGCGATCCTCGGCAACTATTACCTGAACGACGTCAATCCGCCGCTACACGCCTGGAGCTGAGCGAGAACGCCGTAAAGTCATAGAGGACTGTTCATGAGCACTGCCATCCCCGACAGGATCAAGGTCCTGTGGTTTCTTCCGACCCATGGCGACAGCCGCTATCTCGGCACCTCCGAGGGGGGCAGGGCGGTCGACCTGCCCTATCTGACCCAGGTCGCCAAGGCCGCCGACGCCATCGGCTATTACGGCGCGCTGCTGCCGACCGGCCGAAGTTGCGAGGACAGCTGGGTCGTGGCGTCGGCGCTGGCGCCGTTGACGCAGCGGCTCCGCTTCCTCGTTGCCGTCCGTCCCGGGCTGCAGTCGCCGACGCTCGCGGCGCGGATGACCTCGACGCTCGACCGCATTTCGGGCGGGCGCCTGCTCATCAACGTCGTCACCGGCGGCGACCCGGTCGAGAACAAGGGCGACGGCATCTTCCTCAGCCATGACGAGCGCTATGAGGTGACGCGGGAATTCCTCGATATCTACAAGGCCGTGCTCAGCGGCGAGACCATTGCCTTCGAAGGCAAGCACTTCCGCATCGAGGACGGAAGGCTGCTGTTCCCGCCTGTGCAGACGCCGCATCCGCCGCTCTATTTCGGTGGTTCGTCGGAGGCGGCGAATGCAGTCGCCGCCGAGCAGATCGACAAATATCTGACCTGGGGCGAACCACCGGTCGATGTCGCCGCAAAGGTCGACCATGTGCGCGGCCTTGCCGAGAAGGCGGGACGCGCGGTGAGCTTTGGCATCCGATTGCATGTCATCGTCCGTGAAACCAATGACGAAGCCTGGGCCGATGCCGATCGGCTGATCAGCCGTCTGGACGACAAGACGATCGCCGAGGCGCAGAAGGTGTTCGCGCGCATGGACTCGGTTGGCCAGTCGCGCATGAGCCGGCTGCATGGCGGCCGCCGCGACAAGCTGGAAATCAGCCCGAACCTGTGGGCTGGTGTCGGCCTGGTGCGCGGCGGTGCGGGCACCGCACTGGTCGGCGATGCGGCTACGGTGGCGGCACGGATCGATGAATACCGGCGCATAGGCATCGATACATTCATCCTGTCCGGTTACCCGCATCTGGAGGAAGCCTATCGCTTCGGCGAACTTGTGTTGCCGCAGTTGCCACTCGATCACGAGATCTCAACGCGGCCGACGGCCGTCAACATGGGCCCCTTCGGCGAAACCGTGGCCGGCGACCATCGCCCGTCGGCGATGCGCGCGAGCCAGTCTTGAGCGCCAGCGCACCGATCATAGCGATTGTCGGCGGCGGCTTTTCAGGTGCGGCGACTGCGTTTCATCTGGCGCGACTGCTCCCGGCCGGTGCATCCGATATCGTGGTCGTCGAGCCCCGCGAGGGGCTCGGCTATGGTCTGGCTTATTCCACGGCCGATCCGGCACATCGCATCAATGTGCCGGCGTCGAGAATGACGCTGATCTCCGGGCAGGACAGCCACTTTGCCGACTGGCTGGAGCAGACCAGAGCCATTGTAGACGATGCCGAGGCTATTGCCGCCTACGGAGCACTCTACCCGCAGCGTCGCGTTTTCGGGCGCTATGTGGGATCTCATCTCCGGCCCTTCCTTCTCAGCAAAACGATCCGCCATGTCAGGTCCGCCGTCGCATCGGTCGAGCGCACCGGCGAGGGCTACCGTCTGATCCTCGCTGATGGCGGGGCGCTCGCTGCCGACGCCGTGGTGATTGCGACGACGCATCCGCCGCCGGCCTTGCCGATGCCCCTGAAGTCCGTGGCTGGCACAGCCGGGCTGGTGGCCAATCCCTATGATCTCGAGAGGCTGGAAGCGATCGGCCGCGACGACCGTGTCCTGGTCGTGGGCACCGGACTGACGTCGGCGGACGTGATTGCAACGCTCGACCGCAAGGGGCATCGTGGCCACATCGTCGCGCTGTCACGCCACGGCTATCGCTCGCGCGGCCAAGCCGCGATGCTGGCCGATTCAATTGGCGATTTCACGACCCTGCCTTCACGCAGCGCAACGGCACTATTCAGGCGCATCCGGGTAACGATCCTTGATGCCAAGCGCCGGGGCGAAGACTGGCATCCGGTGCTCGATGCTGTCCGACGTCAGGGACAAACCATCTGGCAGGCCTTGCCGCTGGCCGAGCAGCGACGTGTGGCACGCCATCTTCGTGCGCTCTGGGACGTGCATCGCTTCCGCCTCGCGCCGCAAGTTGCGGACGTGCTCGATCGATGCGTCGCCGAGGGCAAGCTTGCCTATCGCGCCGCAACGATTGTCGGCGCCGAACAGGTCGACGGACGCATTTGCGTCAGGCAGCGACTGCGTGGCCAACGCAGCCTCGTTGTCGATGCTTTCGACAGTGTGATCGTGACGACCGGACCGGCGCACGCCGATATCTTGCGGACCAACACGGCGATTGCGGCGCTCGCGCGGATGGGATTGGTCCGGCTCGATCCGATTGGTCTTGGTTTGGATACGGACAGCCAAGGCCGTGCGGTCGGCACATCCGGGCGCCCGACCGACAGCATTTTCGTCAGCGGGCCATTGGCGCGAGGCAGCGTCGGCGAACTGATGGGAATTCCCGAAGTCACCGCACATGCCGAGCGCATCGCCGCCGAAATTCACCAATGGTTGGGATACCAAACGGCGTTGCGTCGCAAGGCATCGTGAAGCTGCAAACACGATGAGGCTATCCAGATGACACTGACCGAACGCGTTCCCCTAGTGGAAACCTTAGTGGAAACCCGGGTTCCCCTGAAATTTGCGATGCGACACCTGGCCGGAGCTGTCTCCGTGGTCACCGCAGGTGTTGGCGACGAACGGACGGGCGCAACCGTTACCACCGCCCATTCCCTATCGGTCGAACCAGAGGTGATGGTTGTCAGCATCAATCTGAACTCGTCTACCTGGGCAGCCATCTGCCGGCATCGGCATTTCTGCGTGAATGTGCTGCGTGCCGACCAGATCGCGATTGCCGACCGCTTTGCCGGGCGCGGTGGCCTGAAGGGGTCGGCGCGCTACGAGGGCGCTCGCTGGTCCAGCCTTGCAAGCGGCGCACTGGCACTCGACGAGGCGCTTGCCGCGGTCGACTGCACGGTTGAGGATACTATTATTCGCCACAGCCACGCGCTGATCCTCGGCAGCGTCCGGCATGTGGTGAGCGGAGAGCCCGGCCCGGCGCTGATCTATCATCACGGCGCATACGGATCGTCGTAAACGTATTTCGGTTCCTGGTGCTTGACGGCGCAGTGAAGGTCCAGGCATTCAAATGAAGGCTTGATCTAGAATGCCTTGGAGAGAAAACAGTAAAGGCGAGGCGGGTCTTTTGGCATCCCGCCAGAACCGCAGGCTAGAAGTGATTCCCAGCCATTTTGTCGCCCGTCACGACGTTACAAAACTCATCGTAAGTAATTGATTTTCTTAGGGACACTTAGCGTTCAATCCTCTCTCGCAGCACCAGATTGTTTCGCTGGCGCATCTTCCAAGGCCTCCTTGACCTGCTCGACGATGATTGTGCGCGGTTGGCGAGGTCGCCGAAAAATATGGCGCGCCGCGACCTGCCGAGTGACACGCGCACAGGCTCGTCAAAAGCTGTGATCTTGCACACTCACCTCACGGCGCTCGCATGCGCCATGATGCGTGGGGAATGCATTCTGGTCTGCCCTTGCTGCAGGCGGCTTAACAAAGCTTGCAGCCGGGAACAATCGTTCAACGACTCGCGTTTCTTGCCAAGGCCCGCTTCTTTTGCAACGGGGCGGCGGGCGTTGAAGGCTCGCAAATGTCGCGCCGGCGTTTCAATCGCACTCGCCTCAGCCCTCACGATTTGGCTATTTGTGAACGCGTGTTTGATCAGGTTTGCGCAGATGAGCACATTGACCCTCTAAGCCTGGATGCCGAAGCCTTAGCGGTGATGATTGTCGCAATCTTCCGAAACGTGACTACCAATGAGCGCGAACTGCTGGAGGAAGTTAGGTCTCTTCGTCGCTCAAAAGGGGCAGAGAAGGCGCACTAGCTTGGCGGGCGTTCCGAGGCGAATTGGCCTAGTCCCGCTTTGGCACAGCCGTTTGGCATCTGAATTGCCCATTGAGAATCGCCAGAGTGTAGCCACCGAGCTTGCGAAGGGGACGGAAATGGGCTTAGCCGAAGACTTATCGGATGTCGCGCTCACATTCGAATGTCCGGATTGCTTGCATCCGGCGGTAAGAAAGGGCTCTGCACTAAGAACAATCGCGCACTTCAGATGCGACGGGTGCAACGCCAAGGTGCGGATGACCTATCCGCAGAAGCTCGCGATCTTCGAAAAGCACAGGCTATTGGCCGCAGGCGACCGCCGCCAGCGAGGTCAGGAACACTACGGTGCCCGCAACATCGATCGGGTCGCCGATGCGGCCGAAGTGGCTTCGCGACCTCTGCCGCGTGCGGCGACGCGTGCTTAAGCCTTCCTCATCCGCGCGACCTTTACGCATGTTGACCATGACAATGCGGTCAATCGGAATAATTCGGGCGAAGGGCTCGTTAGTTCTTTAGGCGGTGCTAAAATACGGAAAAGTGTCCGAATGCCATTTCATGAAGCCCGCCAGACAGGCTGCGGCTCGCTCTGGCCTAACCTCGAAGGGAACCAGGGATGAAAATTTCGACTTCTCTGACAAGACGAAGTGTTGTCGCCGCGCTGGCGCTGGCCGCCGCATCGACGTCGGTATTGCCTGCCGACAAGGCGCTCGCGCAGACGAAGAAAACCACATCCGAGAAAAGTCTGTATGAGCGGCTGGGCGGCGTGTTTGCCATCGCAGCGGTGATCGATCACTTCAGCGACGCCGTCGTGAGGAACCCGATCGTCGGCCAAAAGTCCAAGAATCCGCAGCTGCGCAAATGGCACACCAAGAACCTTGAAAGGTTGCCCGGCCTCAAGTTCATGCGCACGCTGTGGGTCTGCGACGTTTCTGGCGGGCCCTTCAAGTTCGTCGCCACCAAGCCCGGCACGACGCCGCTCGGCCTCGAGGAGGCGCATCGCGACCTGCGGATTTCCCCCGCGGAATTCGATGAGGTCGCAGCCGAACTCGGGCGGACCTTGGATCATTTCAAGATTCCGAAGCCTGAGAAAACCGAAGTCCTGGAAGCTTTCGCCGCCCACAAGGACGAGGTCACCGCCGGCTACGTCAAGCGGGGCTGAAGCGCTTATATCGCGCGGGCATTCGTTCTGAGCATGGCGCGCGTCGCCGTGAGGCGCGGCCGCAGCTCAGCGCGCAATTTTCCGATGGTTCCTACTCCGAACCTGCCCGAGCTGTCTCCACTCTGAGCGACCCTACCGGCAACGGCCGCAGGAGTTCAGCCTCGGACCTCGTGAGATGGATCCAGGCCGCCCAGTCCGATGGCCGCAGCACAACCACTTGCCGGTTGTGATATGGCGCCACGTCCGGCCCTGGCTCGCTCGTCAGCATCGTGAACGTCGGCGGCTTGTTGCCGACACCCTCGCGCCACAGCCCGGCAATCGCCATGAACGAATGGCCATTCAGCGTGAACCTGTGCTTGGTTTTTGGATATTTCGTTCCCGTGAATTCGAAGAATGCCGACGCCGGAACGAGACAGCGCTTGCTGTTGCTGAACTGCCGGCCCTCCGAGCGAAAGTTGAATACAGGTCCGCCTTTTGGCCCGGCCGGGGGAAAGCCGAATGTCATCGACGCCAGTTCGATTGCGTCGCCGGCGGCGCGCATTACAGGTGCGGGGTCGTTGATGTGGATGTCATCCGCCTGCGGCAGATCCAGTTCGGTTTGATGGCTGGGGATTTTGAGCGCCAGCGATTCCATCGTCCGGCAGTATTCGGCCCAGGCGATGTGCTGCTCGTAGTCATTGCACATGGAAAGGCTCCGTACGCTCGACCGAGATCAGTTCAATATAGCGTTTATCGGTTGGCGCCGATTGCTGGCGGATTTGATATAAGCCTATTTGGGCCGGCGTGCGGCAGCGATGGCCTGCAACAGATTGATGCTGTTCACGTCGGGTTCGCTGGATGCGGCAACGGCAAGTGCGGCGGCCTCGGCTATTTTGGCGACGTCGTCGCTGCTGATCGTTCCGCGCTTTTCCAGCAGATTTACGAGTTCGACAACGAGAAGAAAGGCGTTCACACCATATCGTTCGGCTCTGAGCTCGAACTCGCCTCGAGCCAATTTCTCCGCGTCTCCTTCAGCCCGTTTGTCCACGTTGGCGTCCTCTCCTATGGCTACAAGCTATTAACGCTTAGCACGAATGGTTTAATCCTTCGAACTGGCCACAACCTTCGCCAATTGCCGGGCATAGTGTCGCCGGTGGCAAGGGCATGGGTTCAGCCAAGGATGAGACCAACCAACAGAACGGTAAGAATAAAGGACAACACGACGGCAAGTAGCCCGCATGCTTCCAAAGTGTTGGTTTGCCAAGCTTTCGTCGGGCGCCTCCGGTTTGAATTGCCGTTTCGCGAAACAACTTCATCGGGCACCAGATCGGACGCGGAGCCGGCTTGAACTTGGCAAAGCGCTCCTCTTCATCGGCCCGGAAGGCATCTCCGCGAAACTCCGGAGCACCGTATGCGCGGCGCCGGCCTGCCTTTCATCGACGCGGGCCATCACCAGTACGACACCTTCTGCGATCTTCGGCTTGCGCGGCTTCTGGGCAGAATTGGCGAAAGTTCCGAGAAGCACGCCGGCAAAGCCGCCCCACGCCGCACCGACCAGGGCCATGCCGGTCATCCCCGCGGGATCAACGTCTTGAACTCCAAAAGCGCTGAAGCCGGCCAATAGACCAGCCGTGGCGCCAAGTGCGGCACCAGCAATCGCACCCCGCCAGAGAGCGCTCATCTCATCGTCGTAATATCCAGCAACGCTGATCGGTTCATCATTGTCGTTGTAAGATCCGACCACGCTGATCTGGCGGCGGCGAATCCCGGCAGCCTGAAGTCTGGCCACGGCACGTGCTGCCTGGGCATGGGAATTAAACAGTCTGCTGATTGTTTGCATTACGCCCAGGCCCGACGCCTGTTCGGAGCGTCGGGCCTCTCCTCCCTGGCTTTGAACTCTTCCGCCCGGACGCATCTTCGTCGCGCCAAAGCTCACCACAACGTGAACCAGCCGGCTACGTTCCTCAGCGGGGGCTTCGGTCCAATCCTGGAGTATCCTGCTTGGGACCTAAGTCTGACCAGCTTGGGCGCGCTGAGGCCATGCCGAGCGGGGACGGTCGCCGGCTCGAAGAGAGGGTTCAGATGCTATCGCAGACCCAAAAAGCTCAAAATGGCGATTACGATCACGATCGCGCCGACCAGCCAGATAATGTTGTTCATCATTGCACTCCTTCGCCTCCGGGCGGGGCGCACGCCGGGGCGAAGCCCGCCACGCAAGTAGAATATTAGATACGGCTAAAGGTTCCTCGCGGGGGCCTCACTGTCGAAAGAGCCCACCGCACCAGTCGGCACGGCGGGCGACGCAAAGTTTCACCCCGGTGGGGGCAGAAGACGGAGTTGCGTCCAGGCTCAGCTGATGCTCCTGGACCAGTTATCAACCTGGCGCTCTGCCTCTTCCTTGGCGATGCCATATCGCTCCTGGATACGCCCCAAGAGCTGGTCCCGGTTGCCCTCGATCCGATCAAGATCATCGTCGGTGAGGTCACCCCACTGCTCTTTCGCCTTGCCTTTGAACTGCGTCCATTTTCCCTTGATTTGATCCCAGTTCATATGTTCCTCCTTGCTTCCTAGGCCCGCACTGAAGCGGAGCGCGGACCGATCAGCATTCGATCTCGGTAATGCATGAAGATTAGCAGCCGCTAAAGGTTCCGGTGCCGGCGCAAAAAGCCCGCCGTGCCCGTGCCTGACTGCGAGCTGATGTTGATGATGTCCGGAGCTTGATGCTCTTTCGCGGCACTATCTTATGCCGTTGAAGGCGCTGACCTTCTTGCCGGTTGGCCTTGGCTGGCAAGCCTCGAAAGGCTACCCGGCAGCATTGTTCTGTCCTTGCCGATCATCAGCACGCCGCTGTCGGGCGCCAACAGTGCCGAGAACGGCAGCATCGCCGCGCCGATCGGCGAGGCCTCGGGGCCGAATTGTCCCGAGACGATTTCCGGCGCCACGATGCCGATGGCGCTGATCCTGTTGAACTGGGTCTGCACCTTTGCCAGCAGCTCGAGATGGATCGGCCGCGGCAGGATGCTGTCGAGGACGATCGCCTCGATGTCGATGACGGAGGTGATGGCGATGATCGCCTCGACCAGCGCATTGGCGCAATCGTCGATCCATTCGGACAGCGGTTCGCGCGCCCCTGGCGGCAAGGGGTCGAGTTCGCGCACGCGGTTGATCTCGATGCCGCGCGATTTGAGATGATTGACCAGCACATAGATCGAAGCGCGATGCAGCAGGCTCTGGTAGCGCGCCGGCTTGGCCGCCACCGAATCGAGGCTTGAAGGCGAGACCGGCAAAGGACCGAGCGCGGCGCTGTTGCCGTGCGGCCCGGTGTGGACCTTGCCGCCTTGCACCAGTCCGCCGCCGACAAAGGTGTCGATCGAGATATGCATGAAGTCCCGGAACCGCGCGCCGGTCCCCTGGATGAGCTCGGCGAGTGCGGCCGATGACGCGTCGTTTTCCACGAAGACCGGGGTCTTCGGCTTTGTGGCAAAAAATGTCGTCAGATCGATTGCTTCCCAGCGGCTGCCGAGATCGTCGGGAAAGCCGAGTTCCTCGCTCCAGCCGCCGAGGAAATATGGCGAGGCGATGCCGACGCCGACGATGCTGGCATCGCCAAGCCCCTCGACCAGCTTGTCGAAATTGGCCAGGGACATGTTGCCGGCCTTGAGCACCATGTCGGGATCCGGAAAGCGATATTCGTGCGACTCGCGCGAGCGGACCTCGCCGGCAAAGTCGACGAGCACGGCTTCCAGCGCGCGCCGGCCGATCTTGATGCCGACGCTGTAGATACGCTCAGGTGCAAGTCGGTAGAGAGTGGACGGCGATCCGCGTTGCCCGAACCTTTTTCCCACTTGCTTTACGAATCCGGAAGATTCCAGCCCGTCGACAATGGTGGCGACCGCGGCCGGCGTCAGATTTGCGGCGCGCGCCAGATCGGACTTGGATGCCTCCTTCAGGCGGCGAATGGCATCAAGCACGAAGCGCTCGTTATAATGCCGAACCTTGACCGAATTGCTGCCTTTTCCGGACAAAACCGGCGCCTCCCCATTCATTCCCGCAGAGCCATTCCATCCGCTTGCAGCTTTGAGGCTGCCGCGGGGTCGAGCACTCCAATCGCACCCGTGCGCGACGCGACAGTGCCCTTCGCGGCCATGGAAGTCAATTTTCCAGTTGCGGCATTCGGCCATTTAATATAGCAAATTGAAAAAACAGGACCAGGGAGGAAAGGTGCTGCACTTGGGCGCATTAGGCGAAGCCGACGCCATGGTGAAGAGCGACGCGGCTGTCCCCGTTGCCCTGGTTCAGGCGACAAAAGCCTTCGGCGGCACAATCGCCCTCAAGGACGCGTCCTTCGAATTGCGCTCAGGCGAGGTGCTGGCTCTGCTTGGCGAAAACGGCGCCGGCAAGAGCACTTGCGTAAAGCTGCTGGCCGGCGTGTATCTCCCGACCGGCGGCCATGTCGAAGTCGATGGCAAGCCTGTGGTCTTCCATTCGCCGCACGACGCCCAGGCTGCCGGCATCTCGGTCATGCACCAGCACCCCGGTCTTTTCCCTGATCTTTCGGTGGCGGAAAACATCTATCTCGGCCATATGCCGCGCGACCGCTTCGGCGGCATCGACAGCGCCGCCATGCTTGCCGGCGCGCGCAGGGTGCTGGCGACAGTCGGCCTCGACGTGCCGGCCGAAACCCGGCTCGGAACGTTGCGCACCTCCGAACAGCAACTGGTTGAGATCGCCCGCGCCCTGTCGCTCGACGCGCGGGTGCTGATCATGGACGAGCCGACGGCCGCCCTGTCGCAGCGCGAGGTCGAGCGGCTGTTCACCGTCGTCGCCGACCTGCGGCTGCACGGCGTCGCGATGATGTTCGTCGGCCACCGCATGGACGAGATCTTCCGCATCGCCGACCGCATCGCGGTGCTGCGCGACGGGCGTCTCATTGGCATCAAGCCGAAGGCCGAGCTTGGCCGCGCCGCTGCCATCGGCATGATGGTCGGCCGTGAGGTCACCGACCTCTATCCGCAACGAAGCCACGCCACCGGCGCACTGGTGCTGGAGGCGAGGGGGCTTTCGCACGCCGGTGGCTTTTCCAATATCGACCTCAAGCTCCATGCCGGCGAGGTGCTCGGGCTCGGCGGCCTGGTCGGCAGCGGGCGGACCGAGATCGCGCGCGTGCTGTTCGGAATCGACCAGCCCGATGCCGGCGAAATCCTGATCGACGGCGAAGCAGTGCGCTTCGCCTCGGCACGCGACGCCATGGATGCGCGTATCGCCTATGTCTCTGAAGACCGCATGGGCCAGAGCCTGGTGATGGATTTTTCCATCCTCGACAACGCTGTGCTGCCCGTCCTCGACAAGGCAGCCCGCTCCGGCTTCTACGGCACGAACCGCGCGATCAATCTGGTCTCGGACTGGCTGAAGCGCATGAAGCTTCGCTTTTCCGGCTACGCGCAGCCGGTAAAGGAACTGTCCGGCGGCAACCAGCAGAAGGTGGTGTTGGCCAAATGGCTGCGCACCGAGCCGCGCGTCCTCATCCTCGACGAGCCGACGCAAGGCATCGATGTCGGCACCAAGGCGGACGTGCATGCGATGATCGCCGACCTTGCCGCCCAGGGCATGGCAATCATCCTGATCTCCTCCGAAATGCCCGAGCTCATCGGCATGTGCGACCGCATCATCGTCCTGCGCGAAGGCCATCGGACGGCCGAATTTGCCAGGGGCGAAGCCACTCAGGAAAAGGTGCTGGAAGCAGCGACCAAGGCCGGCGAAAGCGCCGATGCGGCACAGGCCACCGGCGAGGAGAAGAGAAAAGGACCGCTCGACATACTGAAGCGGCGGGAGTTCGGTCTGCTCGCCGCGATGCTGGCGGTCGCCATCCCGGTCACCATCATCAACCCGCGCATGGTGAGCGCTGCAAACCTGACCGCCGTGTCGATGGATGCCGCCCTGCTCGTCGTTGCGGCACTCGCGCAGATGCTGGTGCTGATCACCCGCAACATCGACCTTTCGATCGCTGCGGTGATCGGCCTGTCGGCTTACATGGCGGCCAGCATGGTCCAGGCCTATCCAGGGCTCGACATCGGCATTGGCCTGATAACCGCATGCGCCGTCGGTGGCGTCGCCGGCCTGATCAACGGCCTCGTCGTCACCAGGGGAAAGATCCCGGCGATCGTCGTCACGCTGGCCTCGATGTCGATCTTCCGCGGCTTCAACTCGATCTGGGCAGCCGGTGACCAGATCAGCGCCGACGAAGTAACGCAAGCCTGGCTCGACATGACCGGCCTGAAGATCACCGGCGTGCCGCTGATCGTCGTCATCGCGATCGTTATCCTGTGCCTGGGCTACGTGCTGCTCTATCGTACAGCCATCGGGCGCGAACTGTTCGCCGCCGGCTCCAATCCCGACGGCGCGCGTCTTATCGGCATCCCCGTCGACCGCCGCATTCTGTTGGCCTTTGGCATGGCCGGCCTGCTCGGCGGCCTGTGCGGCGCGCTGTGGGCATCGCGCTATGCGACCATCGATGCACGCGTCGCGCTCGGCTTCGAACTCACCGTGATCGCGTCGGCGGTGGTCGGCGGCGTCGCCATCCGCGGTGGTTCGGGCACGCTGCTCGGTATCATCCTCGGCGCGCTCACGCTGCTCGTCATCAAGAACGGGCTGACGCTGGTGCGCGTCGACCCGCTGTGGCTGCAGGGCGTCTACGGCCTCGTGATCCTGGTCGCCATCGGCATCGACACCTTCATCGTGCGGCGGGCCGAGCAGGCAAGACAGGCGAGGGCGCGGTGAAAAAGTTCCTCCGTTCGATCGACTTCTGGGATCTGCTGCTGGCGACCTCTTGCGTGGCCATCTTCCTCTACGCGGCGATCTTCGTGCCGAATTTCGTTTCCGGCTTCAATCTCTCGCAACTGGCCGCCAGCGCCTCGGAAAAGGCATTGCTGATCCTGCCGATGGCGCTGCTCATCATCACCCGCGAGATCGACCTGTCGATCGCCTCGGTGCTGGCGCTGACGTCCGTCGTCTTTGGCTTGCTGGTCCAGGCCGGTGTGCCGACACTTGCCGCAATCCCGCTGACGCTCGTCATCGGCGGCCTGCTCGGCGCCTTCAACGGCTATCTGGTCTCGGGCCTTGGACTGCAGTCGTTGGTTGTGACGCTCGGCACCATGGCGCTCTATCGAGGCATTGGCTACATCCTGCTCGGCACCGGCTCGGTCAACATCCTGCCGCCCGCGGTCGTCGATTTCGGCATCAACAACCTGCCTGGCACCGAGATACCGTGGACCATCGTGCCCTTCCTGGTGCTGGCGCCGGTGTTTGCGGTCGTGCTGCAGAAGACGCCGACCGGCAAGCGCATCTACGCGCTCGGCGGCAGCCCCGAAGTGGCGCGCTATTCCGGCATAAACACGCGCCGGATGGTGCTGAACCTGTTCGTCGTCTCGGGCGTCGTCGCGGCGATAGCCGGCATCGTCTACACCGCGCGCCTTTCCAACGCCCGCGCCAACAATGCGCTCGGCATGGAGCTCGACGTCATCACCATCGTGCTGCTCGGCGGCGTCAGCGTCTTTGGCGGCAAGGGCCGCCTGACCGGCGTCATGCTGGCACTGGTCCTGATCGCCATCATCCGCAACGTGCTGGCGCTGAACCAGATCGGTGGCGACGCGCAGGGCATGATCATCGGCCTGCTTTTGATCGGCTCGCTGCTGGTCGGCAATTACTGGCGCTCCACACAGGAGATGCTCAGCAGATCCCGCGCAATGCGCGAGACAAAGGGGTGATCTCGGGCCCCTTCCTTCAAGCCCGAATTTTGACGGAGGAGTCACAATGAAAGCGTTTAGATTAGCCCTGCTCGCATCCGCGGTTCTGCTTGCGCCAAGCTCGCTGGCCTTCAGCCAGGAGTGCGCCAAGGAACCCGTAACGGTCGGTTTCCTGCCCAAGCTCGACACGGATCCCTACTTCAAAGTGGCCTTCGGAGGCGCACAAGAGGCAGCCAAGGAAATTGGCGGCACCGCTACCCAGGTCGCCCCATCGCAGGCGACCGCCGAGGCGCAGATCGAATTCATCAACAGCCTTGTCTCGCAGAAGGTCGGGGTCATCGCAATTGCCGGTAACGACGCCAATGCCGTCGCGCCTGCGTTGAAGCGCGCCGTTCAGCAGGGCGTCAGGGTGATTTCGTATGACTCCGATGTGGCCGCCGATGCGCGTGCGGTGTTCGTCAATCAGGTGAAGGGCGACAGCCTCGCCGAGATGATGCTCGAAAGTGCATTCGCCCTCAGCAGCGGTGAAGGCGAATTCGCGATCCTGTCGTCGACGCCGACGGCGACCAACCAGAATGCCTGGATCGACTTCATGAAGGCGAAAATGGCGGCCGAGCCGAAGTTCTCCAAAATGAAGCTGGTGCAGGTGGCCTATGGCGAAGAAAGCGAACAGATCAACCAGCAGCAGGCATTGGCGCTGGTGCAGGCGTTTCCCGATCTCAAGGTGATCATCGTCCCGGCAGGCATCGGCCTTCCGGCGGCCGCGCGTGCACTCGAGGAAGCGGGCATGATCGGCAAGGTCAAGCTGACCGGCCTCGCGCCGGCCACTCTGATCTCGAAATACATCAAGGACGAAGCGGCTCAGGATATCTGGTGGAACGTCACCGATCTTGGCTATCTTACTTATCAGACGGCCCAGGCGTTTGCGCAATGCAAGATCACCGGCAAGGAGGGTGAGAAGTTCACGGCAGGCAGGCTCGGCGAATACACGATTGGCGCCGGCGGCGAACTGATCCTTGGTCCGGCCAAGATCGTGACTCCCGAAAATCTGGCCGAGTTCAAATTCTGATCCTATAGAGCTTGAGTTCTAGGGGGCGCCGGTCCATCCGGCGCCCTTCCCAAAAACCTCTCGAATGAAACAGTGCGGGGCGGCAATGAAGATATTGCTTGCAGGCGAAACCTTTGCAGCGACGACGTCGATCGCCATCGGTAGCGACGTGCTTACAAGTGCGGCCTCGACAAATGGCGCGACGGCCTTCAATGCCGCGCTGGCCACTGAAGGCATCGCGGTCACGCAGATCGGCGGCGAGCGTTGCAGCGCGGAGTTTCCCTATGACCTCGATGGGCTCGCTCAATATCGGGCGGTGGTGATCTCCGACGTCGGCGCCCTGACATTGCTGGTGACGCCGGATGCCCGCGCCGGGCGTGTCGGCGTCAACCGCCTCGATGTGTTCAAGGCCTATGTCGAAGGTGGCGGCGGGCTGATGCTGGCCGGCGGTTATATGGGCTTTCAGGGCATGTTCGGGACGGCACGTTTCCACGACACCCCGGTCGAGGACGTTCTGCCGGTCCGTTGCCTACCCTACTGCGACGGCATGGAGGTGCCGCAAGGCCTGCAGGCCTCCATCCTGCAGTCGTCGCATCCGATTTTTTCCGGGGTGGAGGGGCCTTTGCCGCCGATTCTCGGCATGAACAAGCTGGAATTCAGGCGCGACGGTTCGTCCCGGCTTCTGGCGACCTGCCACCATCGCGGCACCGACTGGCCGCTCCTTGCCGTCGGTAGCCATGGCCGCGGCCGCACGATTGCCTGGGCAACCGATATCGGCCCGCATTGGCTCTCGCAGGATTTCCTCGCATGGCCGTTCTACGGAAGACTGATGGCGAATATCGTCCGTTGGCTTGCCGGCAATGAATGAGGAAGCCGGACACTAGGTTTGACCCAGTGCGGTTGTCCTGGCGCGGCCGATGCCGCGCGAGGCGCCGGTGACCAGCACCACCTTGTCGGCCAGGTCGAATTTCGGCGTGAACTCATTTGCCATGCAATTCCACCTTGTTCTTCAAATCGGACCGGCTGCCATGTCGAACCGAATAGGCTCGCGTGAATTCGGCGCCCAGCAGAAATATCTCCGCTGAATAATAGACCCATAACAGCACGACGAGCAGGGCGCCGGCCGCGCCGTATGATGATGAGATGGCGCTGGTTCCGATATACCAGCCAATCAGCGACTTGCCGATGGTGAACAGAAACCCGGTGACCGCGGCGCCGATGCCGACATCGCGCCATTGCAGGCTGCGGTCCGGCAGCACCTTGTAGATTGCGGCAAACAGCAGTGTGATCAGGGCAAACGAGACGATCCCGTTGATGGCGCTCAGGATGACGGTGCCGAACGGCAGGTCGGCGTTGATGACCTCTCCGAGCGCCGAAATTGCAGCGCTTACGACCAGCGACACCAGCAGCAGGAAACCAAGCGCGGCGACCAGGCCCAGGCTTGCAATGCGTGCCCGCACCATTCGTGAAATCGTTGCCCCGCTCGGTTTGACTTTCCAGATTTCGTTCAGCGCCAGCTGCATTTCGCCGAACACGCCGGATGCGGCGACGAACAGCGTGACCAGCCCCAGAATGCTGGCAAGGGTTCCCGCTTCCTTCTGCGAGGCGTTCTCGATCGTCGCCTGCAGCAGCTCGGCACTTTGCGGCCCCATCAGGCCAGCGATCTGTGCCGAAAGGGCGAGTTGCGCCGCCTCGTGCCCGAAGGCCATGCCGGCAATTGCGACAACGATGAGCAGGATCGGCGCAAGCGAGGTCGTGGCATAAAACGCTATCGCCGCCCCATGGCTCAGCGCATTGTCGTCGATGAAGCCGATGACGCTCTGCTTGAGGAGCCTCCAGCCCTCTGCTGCCAAATTCCACATGTAGGCCTCGCATGCCTGTCAACAAACAAGTAGCGGCCGCGCAGCGCTGGGCGAGGGGCGGGGGCTCGGCCGGAACAAAGCCGGCAACGGCACGCTGTACAAGGCGATCGCCTATAAAGGCGGCGTGCAGCGAACATCCTGCGAAAGGTGGCCGCTCGACTGGCCGGGGACGTGCTCACGATGCAATCAGGGGAACTGTGACAGTTGTCTGATAATTTATCGGATATCGGTTGAAATACGGGAACTCGATCACGAACGCATATTGGGCGGTCAGATGTGCCATGCGAAAGCCGCCGCTGGGGGCGTCGATTGCTATTGTTACATCGACGTCTTTCAATCCCAAATCCAGTAATTTTTCCGTGGCAATGGCTTGGATCTGGGCCTGCGTCAGCGAGTTCTTCATTTGAAGCGCACGTGACGACGTTTCCAGCGTGTACCGAACACTCGACATAGCATTCAGAGCCCAGCCGAATGCAAAGATGCCGATCAAAAGCATTATCAGAAAAGGCGCGATCAGCGCGAACTCTAATGCAGCTCCGCCTGATGCATCCCCCGTGAAAGCTCTCGACTTAGCGGACACGAATCACCTGTTGATGACTGAGTTCGCGCGAGAGGGAAAACGCGCCAAAACTGAAGGGCGGTGACCAGGTGGCTGTCGCCTGTATTACGAGGAAGACCGAGGGGGCTTTCAAAGTGTCGCACAGGACCGATGGATCGGCCACGATGTTCCCGCACATGTATTTCCGACTCACTGCCACCTGCGCGCCATCAGGATGGTTTTCCCAGCTCGAAAGAGCGACAGCTTGGATGGTCGTATCCTCGACTGCTCCTTGCATCACGAGGTTCGCCGCGGTTTTGACGCCTGCACGCATCGACAATGCGCTCGAGACAAAAGACCAGCCGTCGATGATGCCAAGAAGTACCAGGCAAAGGGCGGGCAGAACCAGCGCAAACTCTACCGCGGCAACACCCGAATCACTCCGGAACATCCGGACTTGTAGCCGATCCACGAAAACTACTCGACAAGCTGAACGGTTTGCGTGGCCGGAATGTCTCGCATTCCAAGGCTCGTGCAATCCTGAATGATGTTTGCGTTGCCGGACCATTGCACGGTACTTGCGACGACCTGCGTGCAACCACCTTTGCCCGAGAAATTGCCGAGATAATTGACGCCCTGTGTTGGAAAATACAGAGCGCCGGTCAATAGCGAATCCGCCGTGCCATTAAACGTGTTGGATCCCCCCAGGTTGGCTCTGTCGCCATAGAACAGCACACCTGAATAGGTGCCCGACGTCGGTGCGCTGAGCTTGACGGTCGCCGTGCCGTTCATGCTAACGCCGGAGGTATCGGCCAGATAAATGACGACACCCTCGCCGGAAATATTTGCATTCGAGCTCGCTTTGAAATCGCCTCCCTCAATGACGTATATCCCGGGCGAGAGGGTTACATTGCCGCTCAAGCTGAGCCCCTTGCAGTATGTTCCAGGTTGCAAGGTTGACTGATTGCCGTTTTGACAAGGGTTCGTGGCCGGCGGCGCCGGCAGGTCGGCAAAAGGATCAGCAGCGGGCAGCGCCTGAGTTATCAGGCTGGCGCAAACGGTCTTCACGACGTTGCTCAACGAAACACCGCCTGCCGATATCAGGCAATCGACATCAAGGCTTGCCGATCCCTGAAGTTTGATGGCGTCCGGAGCTATCGAATTCGACATGACGGAGCAGCCTGTCAGTTTTGTGGTCGAACTGCCGGAAAAGAGCGCCGCTTTCGAAGCGGAAGGATCGACCGTCAAAATGCAGGCTTTTGAAGCATCCGTAATAAGAGCCACCGCCCTTGCTTGTGCGCCAACTGCGTTTTGCGTGAATATCGACGTAAAGAACCGATCGAGGTTCTGATGAACGACCACCTCAACCGCCTTTTTTCCGACATTTGGACCGGCTGACGGAGGCGAGAAGACCTCTATTGTACCTGCTGACGGTCCCCAGCCGTTCGTGGTCGCTGACGCTGTCGCTGCGGAGACAATCTTTGGCGTGTCGGATCCCGAAACCTTTTCCAAAGCGCCAGCATAGGCCGCCGCATCCGCCACCGCTTGTAGCTTCAGGCTGCTGTAATACCAATAGGAAGTCTCGATACCGAGGCCCGCACCGCCGACGACAATCGGCAAAGACAGAGCAAAAATAGTAGCAACGTTGCCGCTCTCGCCGATCGGTCGCATAGCGCGGAAAAAACACTTAAAAATGCGGGCACGCCAGTCCATTTCCCTATTAAAGCAGGATTGCATAAAAGAATGACTAAGAATTTCCGTACATTTCTTGGCTGCGATCCATCCGGGCTTAACGGCCTGTTGCGCCGCTTCAATGCGGGCCTTTGGCGCCACAGGACCCTCGTTAGTCCTTCGGCCGGGTGCATGTCTTCATAGGAACAATTCTGGTTTCCGGGGTCATGCGCAAGAAAAGACCGCCGCGGCCGGTTTCGATTGGCAATGGGTTGCCGTTCCCTGCTATTCCCGCTTCATTATGCATGTCGCCCAAAAGTGTGCCGCGGTTTTGGGACAACGACATGCATAAAAACAAAGACTTAAAGCAGTGGACGTTCCAGTATGACCAATGTCGCCTTGACCGGGCTTGCCCGCGATCTTGCCAAGCGCGCTGCGGAAGGCCGCCCGGTGCGCATCGGCGTTATCGGTTCGGGCGAGATGGGCACCGACCTGGTGACGCAAGGCATGCTGATGCCGGGCATTTCGGTTTGCGCGATCTCGACGCGCCGCCCGCATACGGCGCGTGACGCCATCCGCATTGCTTATGGCGATCAGGCGATGGCAGCCGAAGCGGACAGCGCTTCGAAGGTCAGCCAGGCCATCGAAAGCGGCAAGATCGCCGTCACCTCGAACGAAATGCTGGTCACCAATCCGCTTATCGATGTCGTCATCGATGCCACCGGCAAGCCCGGCGTCGCCGCCGATTTCGACCTGATGGCGATGCAGCACGGCAAGCACCTGGTGATGATGAATGTCGAGGCCGACGTCACCATCGGCTGCTATCTGAAGCAGCAGGCGGACCGGCTCGGCGTCGTCTATTCGGTCGGCGCCGGCGACGAGCCGTCGAGCTGCATGGAGCTGATCGAGTTCGCCTCGGCGCTCGGCTACACCATCGTCTCCGCCGGCAAGGGCAAGAACAACCCGCTCAACCACGACGCCGTTCCCGACGACTACCGCGAGGAGGCGCTGCGCCGCAACATGAATCCGCGCATGCTGGTCGAGTTCGTCGACGGCTCGAAAACCATGGTCGAGATGTGCGCCATTGCCAACGCCACCGGGCTGGTGCCCGACGTTCCCGGCATGCACGGCCCCAAGGCCGATCGCGACGAGCTGGTCAAGGTGCTGGTCCCGCGCGAGCAGGGCGGCATCCTGTCGAAGAAGGGCGTCGTCGACTACACCGTCGGCAAGGGCGTGGCGCCCGGCGTCTTCGTCATCGTCGAGGCGACGCATCCGCGCATCATCGAGCGCATGGACGATCTGCATATCGGCCACGGCCCCTATTACAGCTTCTTCAGGCCCTACCATCTGACCTCGCTGGAAGTGCCGCTGACGGCGGCTCGCATCGCGCTTTACGGCAAGCCCGACATGGTGCCGCTGCCGCGGCCGGTGGCCGAGGTCTGCGCCGTGGCCAAGCGCGATCTGGCGGCAGGCGAGGTTTTCGATGCGATCGGCGAGACCTGCTACCGCTCCTGGACCATGACCGTCGAACAGGCCCGCGCCCATCGCGCCGTGCCGGTCGGTCTGCTCGAAGGCGGCAAGGTGCTGAAACCGGTGAGGAAAGGCGAATTGCTCACCGCCGACAATGCCGCGCCCGACCCGACGACCAGGCTGTTCGCCTTGCGCCGGCTGCAGGACGAGATGCTGTATGGGAATCTTGGTGATGGCTGAGGTCCGTGAATCCGAGTTGAAGCGGGAAAATGGACGCCTTTCTCTGGCAGAGCGGCTCGCGGCCATTGTCGATGATCTCAAAGCCAAAGCCGGCAAAGACGGGCGGCCCGTGAACAAGGACGAGATCGACGACTTGTGGGGACATCGCTGATATCTGTCGACATTCTAGGCTATCGCGATTTTGATGTCGGCAGGACAGTGGAGGGCGCGAAGGAACGCCGCGTAACGGCTTTCTACCGGTAGCTAATGCCGAAAGGAACGGTCGACCGTCACCGCCGACCGGCTCCCCCAGAAGCCCTACCTCCCCAGCTCGATAGACCGCAGCCGCGCCGCTTCCACCGCCTCGGTGAGCAGGCGCGTCAGCCGGTCCTCGCCCATCAGTACTGCAAGGGCCGCAGCCGTGGTGCCGTTGGGGCTGGTCACCTGCTGTCTGAGCACGCCCGGCTCCTCGCCGCTTTCGGCGGCCAGCGAGGCGGCGCCGTAGACCGTCTGCATTGCCAAGAGCTTGGCAGTCCCAGTCGGCAGGCCGGCTTTCTCGGCGGCCACGGTCAGCGCTTCGATGAAATGGAAGATATAGGCCGGCCCCGACCCGGAAACCGCCGTCACCGCGTCCATCAGGCCCTCGTCGTCAATATCGGCCACTTGCCCGCTCGCCGAGAGCAGGTCGGCGACGAAACGTTTGGTCTCGTCGGAAACCAGCCTGTTGGAAAACACCACCATCATGCCCTTGCCGATCGCCGCCGGCGTGTTGGGCATGCAGCGCACGATCGGCGCGCGGTCGCCGAGAATACCTTCAAACGCGGCCACCGGCGTTCCGGCGGCGATGCTGAGGAAGGTGGTCCGGCCATCGTTGAAGCGGATGTAGCCAGCCGTCACGTCGCGGATCACCTGGGGCTTGACCGCAAGGACGACGACGGCCGGCACGGCGTCCGCCGGGATGGCGCCAGCATCCGCGCCGGCAGCGCAGCCCAGTGCTTCGGCACGCTTGCGCAACTCGGCATTGGGCTCGACCACGAACACCGCAGCCGGAGCGAGCTTGCCGGCTTTCAGCCAGCCCGAGAGCATGGCGTAGCCCATATTGCCGCAACCGGCGAGAACAAGCCTGATCGTCATCGAAAGCCTCCCATAGAGATGGCTTCCCCATAGACGTTCGCGGCAGGACGGGGAAGCCCTGTTGGGACCGTGATCGGGCGGAAACCCCGACCTTGCGGTTGGGATGCGCATGTAGTCGCGCAGTCGCGCGGCGACCAAATTAACCTTTTATTTCCTATGCCTGTTTAGCATCGCTTAAGCAGTGGCGGTCGCTACGCCCCAGCCCGAGGGGAAGGCTCCAGAAACCATGGCTTATAGGAAAAATCGTGAACACTGGAGGAACCAGCAGTCCTTGCTGTCGCTCGTCGAGGCGGTGCGCGGCGGGGACGAAGCATCGCTGGTTTCGCTAGAGGACCGCGCAGGCCCGTCATGGCGCGAGGATGCCGCCACACGCCATCGTCTTGCCCGCTCGCGCCGCGAAGCGTGTGCCAGTCCGATCCTGTTGGCAGCCGCCGGCATAAGCCAGCCCGATCCTGATGAGCCAAAGGCCGGCACCATACTGATGGAAGAGGCTGCAGCGGCCGATGGGTTTTTCGACCCCGCTGGCCCCCTTGGCG
Organism: Mesorhizobium sp. M0968; assembly: GCF_040319065.1. NCBI lineage: Bacteria > Pseudomonadati > Pseudomonadota > Alphaproteobacteria > Hyphomicrobiales > Phyllobacteriaceae > Mesorhizobium > Mesorhizobium sp. M0968. The sequence goes on along the minus strand of NZ_JAMYNL010000019.1, from coordinate 75,390 downwards.
GCCCCGATGCCGGTTCCGCCGATCACGCAGCATACCGGGCAGCGCCGCCTCCCGCTTCGCCGGTCGAGGTCGCGCGCCCAGGGCCGATCGGTGCCGTGTTGTCGGCGCTGCGCAGGCTCATGCCCGGCAGCGCGCCGGAGGAGGTGGCGTCCGGCGAGACTTCTGCCGCCACAAATTCCGGCGCAGCCATGCCGCCCGCCTTCCCTCCACAGCCGCTCTATGCCGGACAGGCACCTTATCCGCAGCAACCCGCGCCGCCGCATCCGACCTATACTCAGGCCCGGTCGAGGAAGGCAAATCAGGCCTCGGAAGCCGCCGATCAGCAAAGCCAGATCGAGGAAATCCGCGCCAGCCTGCGCGAATTCCGCGAGGCGGTTCGCGAGCTCACCGAAAACCGCACGCATCGCCGCTATTTCTGAGCGTCGAATAAAACATGCCGGTTTCGAGTTAACGGCATGGGACGGCGCATTGACGGGATTGCCCGGCTCGATTTTCGTGAAAATGCCGCGCTGCATGTCCGCCCGCAGCACATGGTTCTGGGCAACGGCCTGCATAAAAGATATCTGGAGCGCGCCGCATGGATGTTTTAACGCGGCAGGCTTACGCGATAGGCGTCGAGGGTGGTTCATGGCTGAGTTGATTGACGGAAAAAGCGTCGCCGAAGACGTGGTGCGGCGGGTCAAGGCCCTGACCGCCGAACTGGCGGAAAAGGGCGGACGGCAGCCCGGTCTCGCCGTGGTCATCGTCGGCGAGGATCCGGCGAGCCAGGTCTATGTCGCCTCCAAATCCCGCACCGCCAAGGAATGCGGCTTCCATTCGGTTCAGCACACGCTGCCGGCCGAAACCTCCGAGCCGGACCTGTTGAAGATCATCGGCCAACTCAACGCCGATCCGGCCATCAACGGCATCCTCGTGCAGCTTCCGCTTCCCGGCCATATCGATTCCGGCAAGATCATCCAGACCATCGCGCCTGAGAAGGATGTCGACGGCTTCCACTTCATCAATGTCGGCAAGCTCGGCACCGGCGAGCTCGAGACCGCCTTCGTGCCTTGCACGCCGGCCGGCTCGATGCTGCTGATCGAACGGGTGCGCGGCAAGGACCTGTCCGGTCTCAATGCGGTCGTCGTCGGGCGTTCGAACATCGTCGGCAAACCGATGGCCAATCTTCTGCTTGCCGCCAACTGCACCGTCACTATCGCACACAGCCGGACCAGGGACCTGCCGGCGCTTGCCCGCACCGCCGATATTCTGGTCGCCGCCGTCGGCCGGTCTGAAATGGTCCGCGGCGACTGGGTCAAGCCTGGCGCCACCGTTATCGATGTCGGCATCAACCGCGTCGTCGCACCTGAAAAGGGCGAAGGCAAGACGCGCCTCGTCGGCGACGTCGCCTTTGCCGAAGCAGCGAAAGCGGCCGGCGCCATCACGCCGGTGCCTGGCGGCGTCGGACCGATGACCATTGCCATGCTGATGGCCAACACGCTAGCTTCCGCCTATCTCGCAGCCGGATTGAAACGGCCTTCCTTCTGACCAGAAAGCAGCGTCCTTGCCGAACCTCACTGTTCCCTTAGAACGGCCGGTCACCAATGATCCCGTTCAGGGCGGGCGGCAGTTCGGGTTTCTGTTGGTCGACAAGTTCTCCATGTTCTCGCTGGCCGCGGCAATCGACACGTTCCGGTCGGCGAACCGGCTGCTCGGCCGCGATTTCTATGGCTGGACTACGGTGTCGGCCGACGGCGACGCCGTCATGGCGTCCAACGGCCTGCCGCTCAAGATCGACTACGCGGTTGCCGATCTGCCGCCGGTCGATATCCTGTTCGTCTCGGTCGGGCTGACGACGGAATTTCCCGGCAAGAGCAAGGTGCTGGCAGCGCTGCGCAGTTGGGGCCGGCGCGGCAATGCGCTCGGCGCGCTTTCGGTTGGCTCTTACCTGCTTGCCGAAGCAGGCCAGCTCGATGGCTATCGCTGCACCATTCATTGGGAAAACCGCGCCGGCTTCCTCGAACGCTTTCCGGACATCAACTGCACCGGCAACGTCTTCGAGATCGACCGAAAGCGCTACACCTGCGCCGGCGGCACCACATCGATCGACCTGATGCTGGAGATCGTGCGCGGTGATTTCGGCTCGAGCCTCGCCAATGGCGTCGCCAACCAGTTCCAGCATGAGCGCATCCGCTCGGCCGGGGACCGCCAGCGCGTCGGCCCGGAACGCGACCTGACCGGCAAGTCGGAGAAGCTGCGCCGCATCGTCGAGCTGATGGCCGACCATCTCGACGAGCCGCTGTCGGCGGTGCAGCTCGCCAAGTCGGCGGGCCTGTCGGTGCGCCAGGTCGAGCGCCTGTTCCTGCGCCATCTCAGCGTGACGCCCGGGCGCTACTATATGCGGCTTAGACTCGAGCGGGCGCGCGAACTGCTGCGCCAGACCAACATGCCGATCCTCGACGTGGCGATCGCCACCGGCTTCACCTCGCATTCCTATTTTGCCCAGAGCTATCGGCTCCAATTCGGCCGGCCGCCTTCCGAGGAACGCCGCACGACCTATTGAGGGTTGCACAGAGGTGGCGCAGCTTCGTACTCCACCCGGGCTTGTGTCGCGACGCAGCGTCAAATAGCTTTCCGGCGCCGAGCGGCGGCGACTGACGGGGGGATTTTTGATGACGGGATTTGTGCAGAGCGTCGCTGCGGCGGCCCTGTTGCTGTGGACGACAGGGTTCGGCTTCGCCGCCGATCGCGTCATCGTCATTCTCGATGCCTCCGGCTCGATGTGGGCGCAGATCGACGGCAAGCCCAAGCTCGAAATCGCCCGTCAATCGCTGCGGAACGTGCTGCAATCGGTCCCGGCCGAGGAGGAAATAGGCTTCATGGCCTATGGCCATCGCGAGAAGGCCAATTGCGACGACATCGAACTCATCGTGCCACCGCAGGCAGGCTCGGCAAGTGCGATCTCAGCCGCGGCCGACAGCTTGAAATTTCAGGGCAAGACGCCGTTGACCGCCGCGGTCAAGCAAGCGGCGGAAGCATTGAAATACACCGAGGACAAGGCGACGGTCGTGCTCATCACCGATGGCATCGAGACATGCAACGGCGATCCCTGTGCGCTCGGCAAGGAACTGGAGGCTGCTGGCGTGGACTTCACCGTCAATGTCGTCGGCTTCGGCCTGACGGCGGCCGAAGGCAAGCAGATCGGTTGCCTCGCCGACAATACCGGCGGCAAATATATCGAAGCGTCGGATGAAAAGGCATTGCAGGACGCCCTCGTCGAGACCGTCGCGCCTCCGCCACCCGCCCCTGAACCGACTCCCGCCCCGCAGCCTGCTCCCCAGCCGGCGCCCGCTCAGCCGGCGGAGTCCAATTTCGTGCCCACCGTCGTGCTTGCCGAGGGTGGCGATCCCGTCACCGACGGCAATGCCTGGGAGATCTACAAGGCGAATTCCGACGGCACGCGCGGCGATCCCGTCACCACCGAATATGGCACCTACAAAGGCAATCTGGAGCCGGGCGACTATATCGTCGTCGCGCGTGCCGGCGAGGCCAGGGCCGAACAGAAGATCACAATAGAGCCTGGCCAGGTCGCCAAACCGCACTTCAACTTGAATGCCGGCACGCTGGTCATCCACCCCAGGCCGAGCGAAGGAGCGGACGTTGATGACGGCGCGGCTGTCGTAATCGACTATCCCGGCGTCGACACCCCGGCGACCTATTACGGTGATACGAAAGTCGTGCTGCCGGCCGGTGACCAGAAGGTGACGGTCACGATCGGCCAGGGCATGGTTATCGAGACGATCCCGCTTGCCGCCGGCAGGGTCATCGACAAGGACATCATCGTCGGCGTCGGGCGTGTCGTCGCCAACGCCTATTATGCTGCCGGCGGCGACAAGGCCGAGGGTTCGGGCATCGGCTTCAAGGTGCTCCAGGCGAAAAAGAACATCGACGGAACCAGGCAGGAGGTGACCTATGCCTACGGTCCGGACAGCAAGTTCGATCTGCCGCCCGACGATTATGTAATGGTCGCGACGGTCGACCTTGCCGTGGCCGAGCAGCCGTTCAGCGTCAAGGTTGGCGACCATCAGGATCTGAAGATCGCGATGAACGCCGGCATGCTGACGATAACCGCGCCAGGGGCCTCGAAGATCGAGATATTCGAGGCCAGGAAGGCCATCGACGGAACCCGCAAGTCGGTCGGCTACGCCTACGACCAGAAGTATCAAGCCACCCTGCCGGCCGGCGACTACGCGGTGGTTTCGGAGAAATCGGACAACAGCTCGAGGGAAGGCACCGTAACGGTCAGGGCCGGCGCGCGAGCCGAGCTGACGGTTCAGTAGATCTAATGCATGTCGCGCAAAAGTGTGCAGCGGTTTTGCGATAACGACATGCATAAAAACAAGATCCTAAAAGCGCGTCGCGTGAGGCCGATCGAACGCCACGCGCTTTAGGAGAGCGGCCACCAGCCGCTCTTCCATGGTCGAAAAGTCACGCCGTACCGAAGGCGCTGGCGCCATGGTCGGCGCGTCCCACCAACTGCCGGAACCCGGCGAAAAGCTCGCGGCCGAAGCCGAATTCATTGCCTATGAGGTCGCTGTCCGCGGGGCGGCGCAGTGCGAAATCGCCGGCTGGCACCAGTACCTCCAGCGTCCCGGCCTCGGCGTCGAGCCTGATGATATCGCCGTCGTGGATCCTGGCGATAGGCCCGTCCTCCGCCGCTTCCGGCGTCACGTGGATCGCCGCTGGCACCTTGCCTGAAGCGCCCGACATGCGGCCGTCGGTGACCAACGCCACATGCTGGCCGCGGTCCTGCAGGATGCCGAGCACGGTGGTCAGCCTGTGCAATTCCGGCATGCCGTTGGCCTTCGGTCCCTGGAACCGAATGACGGCGATGAAGTCGCCGGTCAGCGACCCCGCCTTGAACGCCTCGTTCAGGCCTTGCTGGCTGTCGAACACCTTGGCCGGCGCCTCGATGACGCGCCGCTCCGGCTTGACCGCCGATGTCTTGATGACGGCGTGGCCGAGATTGCCCGAAAGCACTTTCAGACCGCCGCTCGGCTGGAACGCCTTCTTGAACGGTGCCAGCACCTTCTCGTCCCCGCTCTCGCGCGGCGAAGCCTCGCGCACGACGCCGCCGTCGGCGCCGAGCCTGGCCTCGACCGCGTAGGGGCGCAGCCCTTCGCCCCACACCGTCTGCACATCCTCGTGCAGGATGCCTGCGTCGAGCAGTTCGCGGATCAGGAAGCCGAGCCCGCCGGCGGCGTGGAAGTGGTTCACATCGGCAAGGCCGTTCGGATAGACTCGCGCCAGCAGCGGCACGGCTTCCGAGATGTCGGAAATATCCTGCCAGGTAATGGCGATGCCGCCCGCCGCTGCCATGGCGATCAGGTGGATGGTGTGGTTGGTCGAACCGCCGGTGGCGTGCAGGCCGACGATACCGTTGACGATCGAGCGCTCGTCGATCATCCGCCCGACCGGCGTGTAGGCGTTGCCGAGCGCGGTGATCGCCAGCGCCCGCTTCGTCGCTTCCCTGGTCAGCGCGTCGCGCAACGGCGTGCCAGGATTGACGAAGGAGGCGCCAGGCGTGTGCAGGCCCATGATCTCCATCAGCATCTGGTTGGAATTGGCGGTACCGTAGAAAGTGCAGGTTCCCGGCCCGTGATAGGATTTTGATTCCGCTTCGAGCAGTTCGGCCCGTCCCGCTTTGCCCTCGGCATAGAGCTGGCGGATCTTGGCTTTTTCGTCGTTCGGAATGCCGGTCGTCATCGGCCCGGCCGGGATGAAGACCGCCGGCAGATGGCCGAAGGTCAGCGCCGCGATCACCAGCCCCGGCACGATCTTGTCGCAGACGCCGAGATAGACGGCGGCATCGAACATGTTGTGCGACAGGCCGATTGCCGCGGCCATGGCGATCACGTCGCGCGAGAACAGCGACAGCTCCATTCCGGGCTGGCCCTGGGTGACGCCGTCGCACATCGCCGGCACGCCGCCGGCCACCTGGGCGATGCCGCCGGCCTCGCGCGCCGCATCCTTGATCAGCGCCGGAAAGGTCTCGAAAGGCTGATGCGCCGACAGCATGTCGTTATAGGAGGTGATGATACCGAGGTTCGGCACCCGGTCGCCGCCAAGTGCCACCTTTTCGGAAGGGCTGCAGACGGCAAAGCCGTGGGCCAGGTTGCCGCAGGACAGCACGGCCCGGTTGGCGGTGCGGTTCGAGGCTTCGGCGATGCGGCCGAGATAGGCCTCGCGACCGGGCTTGGAGCGCTCACGGATGCGCTGGGTGATGGCTTCGATATCGCGTCTTGCGGTCATGGCGGTCGGTCCTTTCAGGCGAGGTCCCGCAAACACCTTCCGGCTGTTGCCGGGACCTGCAGCCAAGTTGAGATCAGGGTGCCCAGAAAACCTCTACGGGCTTTTGAGTGGCATCGAGCACGGCGCGAATGGGCTTTCGTGTTCCAGGTCCAAGCGCGGCCTCGAATGCGCTGCGTTTTTCCGCGCCCTCGATATGCAGCGCGATGAAGGCGGCATTGATGATCCGCCCCAGTGACAGCGTCAGCCGTGGCTCGCCGGCGCTTGCCGCGTGAACCGGAAGCACGATCCTTTGCGACGACGGATCGAGCAATCTTGCCAGGTTGTCGGCATCCGGAAAGAACGAGGCGGTGTGGCCATCAGTTCCCATGCCGAGCACAACGACGTCGAGTGGCCAGGGCAGCACTTGCAGCGCCTCACTGTCGGAGACCGCTGCACCCTCGATACTTGCCGCGGCGTGGTAGAGCGGCACGAAATTCGCGGCGGCGGCCGCGTTCTGCAGCAGGTTGGCGGCAACCAGGCCGGCATTGGAGCGCGGCGATGAGGGCGGCACGAAGCGCTCGTCGACCAATGTTATCGTCACCTTTTCCCAGGCGATCGGAACGGTCGAAAGCGCCGCGAAGAATTTCGCCGGCGTCGTGCCGCCCGAGACCGCAAGCAGCGCCGTGCCGCGCTCGGCGATCGCCTTTGACAGACGGCCGGCGACGTGGCCGGCAAGCGCTGTCGCCAACTCCTGACGTCCGGCAAATTCGTGCCAGTTGTAGGCGCCGCCTAATTGCTCTCGTGCCATGTCCGCCCGTCGCGTTCGATCAGCGCAATCGAGGCCGAGGGACCCCATGTGCCGGCGGTGTAGCCTTGCGCCTCTTGCCTGCCGCTCTCCCAGGCGTCCTGGATCGGGTCGATCCATTTCCACGCCGCCTCGACCTCGTCGCGGCGCATGAACAGCGTCTGGTTGCCACGGATGACGTCCATGATCAGCCGCTCATAGGCATCGGGGGCGCGGCCGTCGAAGGATTGCGCAAAACTCATGTCGAGCGGAATCTGGCGCAGCCGCATGCCGCCCGGCCCCGGATCCTTGATCATGATGAACTGCTTGACGCCCTCGTCGGGCTGCAGCCTGATGACTAGCTGGTTGGCGGAAATCGGCCCGGCGCTCTCGCCGAAGATCGAATGCGGGATCGGCTTGAATTCGATGACGATCTCCGAAACGCGGGTCGCCAGCCGCTTGCCGGTTCGGAGGTAGAACGGCACGCCCGCCCAGCGCCAGTTGCCGATCTCGGCCTTGAGCGCAACGAAAGTCTCGGTGTTGCTGTTCTTGCCGAGTTCCTCGACATAGCCTTTCACCGGCCCGCCGGCCGAGGCGCCGGCACGATATTGCCCGCGCACCGTGTGCTTCGGCGCTTCGTTGCCGTTGATGCGCTTCAGCGCCCGCAGCACCTTGAGCTTTTCGTCACGGACGGCATCGGCGTCCATCGACGACGGCGCCTCCATCGCGACCAGGCAGAGCAGCTGCAGCATGTGGTTCTGCACCATGTCGCGCAATGCGCCGGCCTTGTCGTAATAGGTGACGCGGTCTTCCAGGCCGACCGTCTCGGCCACGGTGATCTGCACATGATCGACATTGGCGGAATTCCAAAGCGGCTCGTAGAGTGCGTTGGCAAAGCGCAGCGCCATCAAATTCTGGACCGTCTCCTTGCCGAGATAGTGGTCGATGCGGAAAATCTGGCTTTCATGGAAGTCGTCGCCGACCAGGTCGTTGAGCGCGCGCGCCGAAGCGAGATCGCGGCCGATCGGCTTTTCCAGCACGATGCGCGAATTCGGCGTGATCAGCCCGTGCTCTTTCAGCTTGTGCGAGATGTCGCCGAACAGCGCCGGTGCCACAGCCAGATAGAAAGCGCGGATGTGTTCGCTGTCGCCGATCGCCTTCTTCAGCCTGTCGAAGCCGGCACCTGTGGTTGCGTCTGCCGGGATATAGGAGAGCCGCGCGAGGAACGTCTTCAGTTCCGTGGCGTCGATATCCTCCGGTTTCACATGATCGGCAATCGCCTGCCTGGCGAACGACTGGAATTCCTCGTCGGTCATCTTCGAACGCGATGTGCCGATGATGCGCGTCGGCTCGGAAAACTGGTGGTCGCGCTGCCGGTGGTACAGCGACGGCAGAAGCTTACGTTCCGAGAGGTCGCCGGTGCCGCCGAAAATGATGAAGTCGAAAGGGTCGACGGGAATGATCTGGCTGGTCATGGTCTGTCCGCTGTGACGCCGGTCGCGATAACGCGGCTGATATAATCTAATCGATTTAAACTTGCCAGTGCCATTGCGTCACATCCGCGTGTGCTCTTGACACCGGCGCTGGCCGGAGGCTTGTCGGCAAGCGATGCTTCCGGAGCCTTCGCAGTTGCAGCATAGAGCCGGATGGCAGCGAAAGCCAAAGGAGAAATCGTCGATGGACGCACATCTTTCGATGGCCTGGCCAAACGCGTCATCGATCGCTTTCAACGATGAGTGAGAAAAGCATGCGCCTCAAAAATAAGGTCGCAATCATCACTGGCGCTGCCTCGGGCTTTGGCGAGGGCATGGCCAGGCGCTTTGCCGAGGAGGGCGCGCGGGTAGTCGTCGCCGATCTGAACGCCAAGGGCGCAGAGCGCGTTGCCGGCGAGATCGGCGAAAAGGCGATCTGGACCCAGACCGACGTCTCGCTGCGGTCCGAATTCGACGACATGGTCCATGCCGCAATGAGCGCCTTCGGCCGCATCGACATCATGGTCAACAACGCGGGTTACACCCATCGCAACGGTGACATGCTGGAAGTCGACGAAGCGACCTTCGACCTGATCACATCAGTCAACATGAAGGCGATCTACCACGCAGCGCTTGCAGTGGTGCCGGTCATGGAACGGCAAGGCGGTGGCGTCATCCTGACGACGGCCTCCACGGCCGGTATCAGACCGCGGCCCGGCCTCACCTGGTACAATGCATCGAAGGGCTGGGCGATCACCGCGACCAAATCGATGGCGGTGGAACTCGCGCCGAAGAACATCCGCGTCAACTGCCTCTGCCCAGTTGCCGGCGAGACCGGCATGCTCGCGAAATTCATGGGCGCCGACACACCCGAGATCCGCGAGAAGTTCCGCGCGTCGATCCCGCTCGGCCGGCTTTCGACGCCGCTCGACATAGCCAATGCCGCGCTTTGGCTTGCTTCGGACGAAGCGGCTTTCATCACTGGCGTGGCGCTGGAAGTCGACGGCGGACGTTGTATTTGAACGGCCGGGGCCTCCGGCGGAGGACTGGCTGACGGCGAGCGACCCGCAATCGCTCTGCCGGCCCTACGCCCCGGTTTTGACGTAGCTCTTGTAAATCCAGCCGCGCTTGCCGTTGTAGACGATCTGGCACCATTGCTTGCAGCTCATCACTTGCACCGAGGTCTTGGCCGGCACGGTGAGAATGGCGGCCGCATTCTTTTTTGGGCCGGTGCGCATGGTGACGGATCTCAGGATGCGTCCGGTACCGGCAGTATTGGCTCTTCCGGAATTTGCCTTGGTGCTGTTGTCGTCTTCGCTCGCGGTCTGCGTCGGCAGTTGCGGCTTGGGCGTGGGGATGGCGGCGGTCTGCGCGCCATCGGGCCCGCTGTTTTTCGTTGAGCTGCCGGGAGCCGCGACCTTGGCAAACAATGCCGCAGCGTCGGGTTTTGCTGCCGGGTCGGCGAATGCCACCGAAGCAGACGATTTATCGGTCGCCTGCTCGGTCTGGCTTGCCAGCTGGTCGGATGCTGCCGTGGCGGCGGCCGATGCCGTCTTTGGCCCTGTCCAGCGCGGATCGTTGGGAGCCAGCGCTGGTATCTCGGCTTCCGCCGCGGCCACCGCTGGGGAAACCGCATCTGCCTTGCCCGTCGTCCGCGGCGCCGCAGCAACCTTGGCAGGCATGATCTTCGTCGTCTTGACCGGGATGGTCGGAACGATCTGCTCAGGACTTGCGGCCGCTTGTCGCTCATTTGCCGGCAATGCCAGCCACAGTGCCACCGCGGCAACGCCGAGCAGTGCGACCGTGCCAAGCGCGGCTATCACCAGATGCGCGTTCGACCGGACCCCGTGCCAGAACGTCGGCCGCATATCGTAACCGAATTGCATCGCAAGGCGCCGTCGTTCCGGCGCGCCGAAACTGAAGGGCTCTCTCACACTTGCCACCTCCATTTGCGGGCCGATGTTCTTACGACCCATGCCGGAGAGCCGGCATTTCGATCGGCATCGGTCCCAAACCAAAAGCGGGCAGGCCCGCAAAAATTCCCCGTTCAGCTGCCCACGAGCATCATCTTTCGCCCGCGATTGTGGCATCACTGCGCCCTTGGCGGGAATTCTGCGCCCTGGTTAAGGATTCTGCAACGTCTGGTTAGATCCTGTCCCGCAACGCGTACCAGTTGAGCGCAAGGAAGAGCAGTGGCGCGCGCAAACGCCGGCCGCCGGGGAAGGGTGGAATTTTCAGGTCCTCGATCAGCTTCAGCCGGTCGCGGTTGCCGGCGACCTTCTCGGCATAAAGCTTGCCGAAAAAGTTCGACAGCATGACGCCGTGGCCGGAATAACCGCCGATCGAGGTCACATTGGGCATCACTTCGCGCACGAACGGCTTTCTCGGCACGGTGATGCCGACATAGCCGCCCCAGCCATGAGTGATCTCGACGTCCTTCAGTGCCGGATAGATCTCGGCAATCTGCCGGCGGATGTGGATGTGGATGTCCTTGGGATCGTTGACCGCATAGATCTCGCGCCCGCCAAACAGCAGCCGCCCATCCTTCGATTTGCGGAAATAGCGCACGACGAAGCGCGAATCGTCGACCGCCTCGCCACCCGGCAACACTTTGGAATCGGCTCCCAGCGGCACCGTCGCGCCGATGAACGAGCCGATCGGCATAATATGCGCGGCACTCACCGGTTCGAGCGTGCCGCCATAGGCGTTGACCCCGATCAGGCATTTAGCGGCGGTGATCGTGCCCTTCGGCGTCACAACCCTGACCTTGCCGCCGCCGGAGGTGATGCCGGTCGACGGCGTCTGCTCGAAAAGCTTTGCGCCGGCCTCTGCCGCGACTTTCGCGGTGCCGATCACCAGCTTCAGCGGATGGACATGGCCGGTGCCGGTGTCGCGGGTGCCGCCGAAATAATGCGTCGAGCCGAGCCGCTCGGCAGTCTCCGCGGCATCCATGAATGAGATGTGCGGATAACCGAACCGGTTTGCCATGATCTCGGCATGCGCCTTGTAGTCGTCGACATAGCGCTTCTTGTGCGCCACCGACATCTGGCCGGGCATATAGTCGATCTCGATCTGGTGCATCGCGGCAAAGTCGAGCAGATGCGCCTTGGCCTCTTCGGCAAGGTCGAACAGCGCCTTGGCGCGGGAAAAGCCGTATTCCGCTTCCAGTTCCTCTGCCCAGGCCCGTTGTCCGGTGCCGAGCTGGCCACCATTGCGGCCCGATGCGCCGTCACCGAAACGATGCGTTTCGATAAGCACGACATCCGCGCCTGTCGTGGCGAGATGAGCCGCCGCCGACAGGCCGGTAAAGCCGCCGCCGACAATCACCACATCGCATGTCCGGTCGCCGTCGAGCGCCGGATATTCGGGCCTTGGCCCGGCCGTGTCTTCGTACCAGGAGCGGCCGGGGGAGATTGGGGATTGGTAAGTCATGATGCTCGGCTAGGGGAGTAGGGCAGTAGGGCAGTAGGGCAGTAGGGCAGTAGGGGAGTAGGGCAGTAGGGCAGTAGGGCAGTAGGTGTCTATTCAGCCGACAGCTTGCGGATCAGAAGCCGCAAGAGCTTTCCTACGCTCTCGCTGTGGGGCATCAGTGACTCGACCGCCTCGCGAGAGGTAATTCCAACCCTTTGCGCGATTAAAAGGTGTGTCTCCAGTTCCTTGAGTGATCCCTGGGCGATCCTGAGAAACTGCTGGTAGGAAGCTCGGCTTTCTCGGCCGTAACCCTCGGCGATGTTGGCGGGCACCGACGTTGCTGCCCGACGCACCTGACCCGTCAGCCCGTAGATCTCGTCTTTCGGCCAAGTCCTTGTCACCTGGTAGATTGCAACTGTTAGGTCCATGGCTTGCTGCCAAACGATCAGATCCCTGTAAGATGCGATCTTGTCCGTCATCCTTGCCCTACTGCCCTACTGCCCTACTGCCATATTGCCCTACTCCCCTACTCCCCTACTACACATTCAGCAGCAAATACTCCCTCTCCCACGGGCTGATCACTTCCATGAAGGTTTCGAATTCCGCTCGCTTGATCGCCGCATAGGTGGCGGCAAATGACTTGCCGAGCAGCGCGCCGAGTTCTTCGTCTGCCTCGAACAGGTCGACGGCTTCGAGCAGGCTGCGCGGCAGGTCGATCTGGTCCTCGTTGGCGGTCGTCAGAACCGGCGGCTCGGCCTTGATCTTGTTGGTCATGCCGATCAGTCCGCAGGCAAGCGATGCCGCCAGCGCCAGATAGGGGTTGGCGTCGGAGGAGGGGATGCGGTTTTCGACGCGCCGCGCCGCCGGGTCGGAGCGAGGCACGCGGAAGGCCGTGGTGCGGTTGTCGTAGCCCCATTTGTTGTTGACCGGCGCCGAGGCCGACTGCGTCAGCCGCCGGTAGGAATTGACATAGGGCGCAAACATCACCAGCGCGTTGGGCACATGTTTCTGCATGCCGCCGATGAAGTGGAAGAAGGCCTCGGTCTCCGAGCCGTCCTCCGCCGAAAAGACGTTCTTGCCGGTCTTCTTGTCGATGATCGACTGATGGATATGCATGGCCGAACCGGGCTGCCCTTGGATCGGCTTGGCCATAAACGTGGCGTAGATCTCGTGCTTGAGCGCCGCCTCGCGGATGGTTCGCTTGAACATGAACACCTGGTCGGCGAGCTCGATCGGATCGCCGTGACGCAGATTGATTTCGAGCTGGCCGGCGCCCTCCTCGTGGATCAGCGTGTCGATCTCCAGGCCCTGGCTTTCGGAGAAATGGTAGATGTCGTCGATCAATTCGTCGAATTCGTTAACCCCGGCGATCGAATAGCCGGCGCCGCCGCCGATCGGCCGTCCCGATCGACCTACTGGCGGGGTCAGCGGATAGTCCGGATCGGGGTTCTTGCGCACCAGGTAGAACTCGATCTCGGGTGCCACGACCGGCCTCAGCCCACGCTTGTCATAGGCGGCAAGCACGCGCTTCAGCACGTTGCGCGGCGTGAACTCGACCGAGCGGCCGTCCTGGTGGACGAGGTCGCAGATAACCGCCGCGGTAGGGTCCTCCTCCCACGGCACCACCGTCAGCGTCGAGAGGTCAGGCATCAGCTTGAGGTCGCCGTCGTCCTCCGGATAGTGGAAGCCGTTGCCGTCCTCCGGATAGCCGCCGGAAATCGTTGTCATGAACACCGCCGAAGGCAGCGCCAGCGAGGTGTTGGAGGTGAACTTCTTCGATGGCATCATCTTGCCGCGCGCAACCCCGGCCTGGTCGGGTGTGATGCATTCGATATCTTCGATGCCGCGCCATTCCAGCCAGGCGCTGACTTCCTTCCAGTTCTTGACGCCACGTTGGTTTTTCACGAAGGCAGGCGTGCGGGCGCGTCCTCCGCGGCTCGACGGACGGACTTCCTTTTTTGCAGGCGGCATCAATCACCAGATTTGTTGCAGATTGTGGAGTATAGCCGTTGCCGGCGACGAAAGGGAAGGGGAGCCGGCTGGCGTCCGCCTCGACTAGCCGGGGAAACACAACGACTTCCGGATAAAAACATCCTGGTCTAGGGTCGGCGTCCCGCAACGCCGCAATTGAAGACGTCGAATGCAACACAGCCGCAAACTGACAACGATCGGCTTCGATGCCGACGACACGCTGTGGCAGAACGAACAGTTCTTCCGCGTGACCGAGAAGCGCTTTGCCGCACTGCTCGCCGATCACGCCGAGGAGGACCGGATTTCAGCAAGATTGCTGGAGGCCGAGAAGCGCAACCTCGCGGTCTACGGCTTCGGCATCAAGGGGTTCACGCTGTCGATGATCGAGACGGCGATCGACGTCACCGACGGCCAGGTGCGGGCCTCGACTATCGCCGAAATTCTCGCCGCGGGCCGCGAGATGCTCAGCCATCCGATCGAGCCGCTTCCGCATGCGCGCGAAACCGTGGAAAAGCTGGCCGGCGCCTACCGCCTGGTGCTGATCACCAAGGGCGACCTGTTCGACCAGGAACGCAAGCTCGCGCAATCCGGGCTGGGCGAGCTGTTTGATGCCGTCGAGATCGTCAGCGACAAGAGCGCGGCCACCTATAGCCGCATTTTCACCCGCCACGGCGACGGCCCGGAAAAGGGCATGATGGTCGGCAACTCGCTCAAATCGGACGTCGTGCCGGCCATCGAAGCCGGCAGTTGGGGCATCCACGTTCCGCATGATCTGACCTGGGTGCTGGAACATGTCGAGCCGCCGGTCTCGGCACCACGCTTTCGCCAGATAGCCAATCTCGGTGAACTGCCGGGCTTGATCGAGCGTATCGGCGAGATTGATTGATCAGGTCTGCAGCCGAGGCATCACGGTAGGCGTCAATTGCGGCTAATTGCGATCAGCCGGTCGATCACCGGCTGCAGCCGTTCGGTGGTGATCGGCTTGACGACCACTGCGTCGATGACGCTGGACAGGCCCAGGCTCTCCGGCGTGCCGGTCTTGACTGAAAGCAGGATCACCGACGGAAGCGATCTGCCTGACGCCCTTCGCAGTGCATCGATACCCGACAGCAAGGCGTCGCAGTCCCCGTTCTCCGCACCGCCGTCGAGAACGACAGTCCCGGGAATCAGCGCGTGCAAGGCCTTTGCCGCGGTTTCGGGAGTTTCCGAGATCGGTTTGAGGCCGGACCGCTCCACGATTTTTGAAACCACGACGCGGTTGATCGGTGATTTTCCGACCACCAGCACCCGCGAGAAATCCGGGAGCATCCGCGTCTCTACGTCCCGGCTGACGAAAGGCAGCTGTTTTGCAGTCTCGATGTCGCGATTCGCAGGGCACATGGCGGGGCAGGCCGTTGTTCAATGTTTCAATGCAGGGTTGAAACTCGAGAGGTAATTGGCGTGAGATCACTGCTCATGTCAAGCTCAAATGGCGTATCAGGAGAATATCTCAAGAAACATTAAAATTAAAATTAAGTGCTTTTCTTTGCCGCCGCTCGAAAGGAGAAGTCGCCACCACAACCGGGCAGGCTCAGCTAAGTTTGGCTGTGCAGCGCGAACGCGTCAACTAGCAGCTATAGCCAGATTGACGAAAGGTTGGATGAAGTCGAGGCAAGTCTGTCGCGAGCTTGTCGCATCGCCTCGCCGGACTACCCTTCCTCGTTGGCTACGTCTCTTTGATCGACGGGAGATGACAATGGAACTCGTGACTCACAAGAAATTCAAAAATGGCCGGTTGATGCCATGGGGAAAGGGTACGGTCGTTACCGGCGCGAAGGGGTTTGTCTACCTTTCCGGAAACACCGCGACCGCCGAGGACTACGATCCGATCGGCAAAAGCGGCGGCGGCGCGGTCGGCGGTGCGGCCGCGCAGTGGCGCGCAATTCTCACCAACATCAAATCAGATCTGGAAGAGCTTGGCACTGCGCTCGAGCATCTCATCCGGCTGACCTTCTTTGTTAAGGGGCCATTTCCCGATGGCGGCGTTCTGAGCTCTCCTAATTTTCGCCTGGACGTCTTGGACGAATTCTTTGCCGAGCACTGCCCGAAGCACTGCAGCTACAACAACCCGCCGCCCTCGGAAGTTATCGGCGTTGCAGCACTTGCGCAGCCTGATCTTGTCATTGAAATCGTTGCACTAGCGGCTCTGCCGAACTAGGCAGAGCCGCGGCGTGCGGGGTGCGATAACATGCGCTCAAAAAAGGCGCGGTGCGGTAGAATTCATCAGTCGTGGCTCCGTTGCGTGACGATGACCGGGATCAGCAGATCGCCCCAGTTGCCATCGCCGCCATGGTGCCGTGCCGAGCGCACCAGTTCGACCGAGACGCCGGCCTCGACCGCCTTCATTACCGACTGATTGAGCCTGTGCAGATCGTTCGCCAGCATGCGGATGGTCGCCTGCTGGTCGACATTCATGCTGGTGGCCTGCTCTTCGGCCCGTTCCTTGACGCGGCTTATCGATGCCATTGGTCTTCTCCCTGTGTTGCCTTGCCTGTTGTGTTGCCATGCCCGCTTGGGCGTTCCCTCTGTTTGTCTGCTGTTCCGCTATTCCGCCGCCGGCCTGAATTGGGCGTGCTCGGTCGATCCATGCATGGCCGTGGTCGAGGACTGGCCACCGGTGATCGCCATTGAGACGGCGTCGAAATAGCCGGTGCCGACCTCGCGCTGGTGCTTGGTGGCGGTGTAGCCATTGGCTTCCGCGGCGAATTCCGCCTCCTGCAGTTCCGAATAGGCTGCCATCTGCCGCTCCTTGTAGCCGCGGGCGAGCTCGAACATGCCGAAATTGAGCTGGTGGAAACCGGCCAGCGTAATGAACTGGAACTTGTAACCCATGGCGCCGAGTTCCTTCTGGAATTTCGCAATCGTCGCGTCATCGAGATTCTTCTTCCAGTTGAAAGACGGCGAGCAATTATAGGCAAGCAGCTTGCCTGGATGATGCTTGCGCACGCCCTCGGCAAACGTCCTGGCCTGCGCCAGATCGGGCTTGGAAGTCTCACACCAGATCAGGTCCGCATAGGGCGCATAGGCGACGGCGCGAGCGATGCAGGGCTCGATGCCGTTGCTGACATGGTAGAAGCCCTCCGCCGTGCGGCCGGCGCCATAATCGACGAAGGGCCGGTCGCGTTCGTCGATGTCGGAGGTCAAGAGCTTTGCCGCTTCAGCGTCGGTGCGCGCCACGACCAGCGTCGGCGTGCCCATGACGTCGGCGGCAAGCCGCGCCGCGTTGAGGTTGCGGATGTGTGCGGCGGTCGGGATCAGTACTTTGCCGCCGAGATGGCCGCATTTCTTCTCCGAAGCCAGCTGGTCCTCGTAATGGACACCGGCCGCACCCGCCTCGATGAACGCCTTCATGATCTCGAAGGCGTTGAGCGGCCCGCCGAAGCCGGCTTCGGCATCGGCGACGATCGGCGCGAACCAGGTGTCGACCGACAGCCCCTTGCCTTCCGAAGTCTCGATCTGGTCGGCGCGCTGTAAGGTGCGGTTGATGCGCTTGACCAGCTCGGGCGCCGCATTGGCGGGATAGAGCGACTGGTCCGGGTACATCGCGGAAGCGGTGTTGGCATCTGCGGCGACCTGCCATCCCGACAGATAGATCGCTTTCAGCCCCGCCCGCACCTGCTGCATCGCCTGGTTGCCCGACATGGCACCCAGCGCGTTGACGAAATCCTCTTCATGGATGAGCTGCCACAGCCGGTTTGCCCCCATTTCGGCGAGGCTCTGCCGGATCTGCACCGAGCCGCGCAGCCGCTTCACCTCCTCCGGCCAATAGGGCCGTTCGATGCCATCAAAGCGGCCTTGCGGCGCCGACGGGACAAGGTTGTAAAAGTCGGTCATTGGTCACTCCAGGCGGTTTTGATGCCGGTTTTCGGAAGGCGTCGCAGAGGAAAAATGCGTGCGCCATGTGTGACATCATTTACATGCCGGCACGACGCAAGCGAGGTAAACCTCCAGGTTAGCCAGAAAATAAGAGAAAACCTGTGTTGTGTTTGACTGATGTGAGCTGTAAATTTGTCATGATTGTAAAACGCCGCCATGCCATCAGCGGATGTAAATTTCTGTCAAGGGCAGTCGATTGGCCGACCACAAAATCTTTGCCGGGCCGCGCATTCGTCGCATCCGCAACGCCAAGGGGCTGACCCAGACGGCGATGGCCGAAGGGCTCGGCATCTCGCCGTCCTATCTCAATCTCATCGAGCGCAACCAGCGGCCGCTGACGGTGCAACTGATCCTGAGACTGGCAACTGTCTACAAGGTCAACCCGCACGAATTGCAAGGCGAGGCGAGGGGGTCGGTTGCCGACTTGAAGGAAGTGTTTTCAGATCCGTTGCTGGCCGGCGAACTGCCGGGCGACCAGGAACTCATCGAGCTTGCCGAGGCGGCGCCCAACGCCTCCGCTGCCGTCATAAAGCTGTTTCGCGCCTATCGCGAGCAGGCCGAGCGGCTATCCGATCTCAACGAACTGCTCGCGCGTGACGGCAAGGCCACCGCCCTCTCCGGTGCCAGGCTGCCGATCGACGAGGTGCATGAGATTTTCGAACGCCGGCCGAACCATTTTGCCGCGCTCGAAGAGGAAGCCGAGGCATTCACGTCGGTGCTCGATCCCGGCGACGATCTGTTCAGTGCGTTGAAGGCCTGGCTGCGGCGTGAATTCGGCATCGTCGTCAAGGTACTGCCGGTCGCCACCATGCCCAACTGGCGGCGTCGCTATGACCGTCACTCGCAGCGCCTGTTCCTGTCCGAGCGGCTGTCGCCATTCGATCAACTGCGCGAGGTGGCGATGGAGGCCTGCCTGATCCGCATGAGCGTCGCTGTCGCCGCCGAGATCCAGGTGCTGAAGCTGACCACCGACGAAGCCCGCCGGCTGGCGCGTTTCGAGCTCGGCCGCTATGCCGCGCACGCGCTGATGATGCCCTATCAGCCTTTTCACGCGGCGGCGGTCCGCGCCCGCTATGACATCGACATGTTGCGGTCGCGCTTCGGCGTTTCGTTCGAGCAGGCGGCCAACCGGCTGACCACCCTGCAGCGGCCGGGTGCGCTGGCTGTGCCGTTCTTCATGCTCGAGATCGACAATGCCGGCAATCGCTTCCGCAAGGCGGGCAGCCACGGCTTTCCGCAAAGCCGCTTCGGCGGCGGCTGTCCGAAGCTGCCGGTCCATGCCGCCTTCGCTCAGCCCGGCCAGATCCTGGTCGAGGCAGTGGAAATGCCAGATGGCGCAGCGTTTCTCTGCATTGCCCGCACGCTCGAGGGGCCGCAGGGCTCGTTTGCCGAGCGCCCGCGGCGCACGGCGCTGTTGCTCGGCTGCGACATCGGTTTTCGCGACGAGGTCGTCTATGGAGCGGCATTGCCGGGGCCGGCCGCCATCGGCAAGACCGGACAGAGCGCCGCTGCGCTGGCTACGCCGGTCGGCCCTGCCTGCCGGCTGTGCGAACGCATCGGCTGCCTCGCCCGCGCCGAGCCACCCGTTACACGTCCGCTCGGCCTCGACGAGATGATCACGGGACTGTCGGCGTTCGATTTCCAGTGATTCGGCTCCAGCAATATTGCGGCTGAATCTTCGACCAAAGGACCTCATCTGTTCCTGCGGCGGCAACCAGTAAGCTGGTTCGCGGTTGCCGGCCAAAATATTGGTTCGGCCAAAATATTGATTCAGCCGAATATTGATTCAGCATTGACGGTACGGTATCAAAAAAAAGAACTGCGCAACGGTCGGGGGATCAATGATGGGCAGGACAGTTTTTTGGCTTGGCTTGGCGCTCGCGTTTTCCGCCGATCCCGCATTGGCTGAAAAGTCCTCGGATTTCTTCAAGTCCTATCAACAGTATAATGATGCCGGCAAGGCGTTCCTGGACAAGATCGATCCGAAGACCGGCGCGATAAATCTTGCCGAAGGCATCCATCTCGACCTCAAGGACAAGTTCTATTTTCTGGACAAGAAGGACACGCTCTCCGTCCTCACCGAAGCCTGGGGCAATCCGCCCGACTCTGGTTCCGATGCCCTCGGCATGATCTTTCCAGTCTCCCATGATCCCATTGCCGACAACAATTGGGGGATAGAGCTGCGCTGGGAAAAGATCGGTTACGTCGACGACAGCGACGCCGCGTCCATCGATTACAATGAACTGCTGCGCAACATGCAGTCAGACACTCTGTCCGGCAACGATCAGAGGGTAAAGGATGGCTATGCGCCCATTACGCTGATCGGCTGGGCGTCGCCGCCGGTTTATGACGCGGCCCACAAGCGCCTGCACTGGGCCAAGGAGCTGCAATTTGGCAACGATGCCGCCCATACGCTCAACTACGACGTCCGTTTCCTTGGCAGGGAGGGCGTCTTCGTGATGAGCTATATCGCGACGGTGGAACAATTGCCGGAGATAAGGCAAAGCCTGGATGAAGTGCTTGGCCTCGCGGACTTCAATACCGGCAAGACATACGCCGATTTCGTGCCGGGCGTCGATACAGTTGCGGCGATTGGCGTCGGTGGCCTGATTGCCGGCAAGCTGGCGGCGAAAGCAGGTTTTCTGGTCGTGGCGCTGATCGCGCTGAAAAAGTTTGGCCTGCTCCTGCTGGTTCCGCTGGCCGGTCTCTGGCGCTTTATCCGCGGCAATAGGGGCACGTCGTAAAGCCATCGTCGACAGGTCGCCTCGGATCATCGCCGGGCGAGGGCGATGCGCCCTCATCAGTGCGCCAAACGGAACATCGAACTGGATCACGCCCGGCCTTCTGCTTTGCGTTACGCGAATGAGGCACGTCTCTGTCGTCCATTGCACATCGTGCTGCTCCGAATTCGCCGACAGTCATACCCATGACCGATACCGCATCATCTCCGGTTGCCGCTTCGCCGATCGTGTCGCCGCAAGGCGAACGCGTCGGCTTCCTGCTGGTATTCCTGTCGGCGTTGATGTGGAGCTTCGGCGGCAGCATTGCGCGCTTCATCGACAACGCCGACAGCTGGACGGTGGTGTTCTGGCGCTCGGTCTGGGCCGCCGCCTTCCTGCTCTGCTTCATGGTCTGGCGCGATGGCTGGCGTGGCACGCTGAAGCTGTTTCGCGGCATGGGCCTGGCCGGCCTTGCGGTGGCGTTCTGCTTCGCCACGGCGTCGACCTCTTTCGTCGTGGCGCTTGCCTATACCACCGTCGCCAACATCCTGTTGATGCAGGCCGGTGTGCCGCTTCTGGCGGCGCTGTTTGCCTGGGCGCTGTTTCGCGAACGGGTGGCGGTGGCGACCTGGGTGGCGATCGCCGCCGTTATTGTCGGCGTCGCCATCATGGTGTCGGAATCGCTCGATGGCGCGGTGTCGCCAATCGGCGACGGGCTGGCGCTGCTCATCGCTGTCATGTTCTCGATCGCCACCGTCATCACGCGCCGCTTTGCCCATGTGCGCATGACGCCGGCGACCTGCCTCGGCACGATGCTGGCGGCCGCCTTTGCGGCATCGCAGGCGTCGGCGCTGGGCGTCTCCAGCCACGATATGGGCTTCCTCTTTGCCTTTGGCGTGATCAATCTGGGACTCGGTCTCGCCTTCTTCGCCACCGGTGCCCGGCTTGTTCCGGCCGCTGTGGCGGCGCTGCTCGGCACGTTCGAACCGATCCTTGGCCCGATCTGGGTCTGGCTCATTCATTCCGAGGTGCCGTCGGCGCGTACCATCGTCGGCGGTGCCGTCGTCGTCACCGCGCTCCTCGTCCATATCGGGCTCGAGTTCAAGCGCCAGACGCGGCCCGCGCGAGCGGGCGTCATCGGTGTGCCGTCACCTAATTGATGCAGTGCGCGCGTCAAAGCGAGATGAACCATTGACAACGTCGCAGCCGCGCGGGCAGGCTGCGATCACGGCAACAACAAGACAGGCGTATCTTGCCAAGTCTCCATGCCGGCCGCATTGAGGCCGGACAATATCGTCGTCTCCCTGCCCGCGCCGTAGCGAAAGCTTCCGACGGCGTCGGAACTCCACCAACGCCACGCCAGGTCTTCGCTGTCGGCTCGCCGCCGAACCATAATGGCGCCGGCAATTCGCGCTTGTCGCCTGCCTGCAAGCCCAATACCTTGAAGCAAATGCCCAGCCGCGCGGACGCCGCGACGAGCTGGCGATGGAACACTCATCAAAGGAGAATAGCATGACCCGCAAAGCGCTCTGGCTTTCGGCGACTTCGGCGTTTCTGGCAGTTTTTACCTTTGGCGCGCATGCCGAGGATCGCGTCGTCAACGTCTTCAACTGGTCGGACTATATCGACAGTTCGATCATCGACGACTTCACCAAGGAAACCGGCATCAAGGTCGTCTACGACACTTTCGATTCCAACGAGATCCTGGAAACGAAACTGCTCGCCGGCGGCAGCGGCTACGATGTCGTCGTGCCCAGCGGCAATTTCCTTGCACGCCAGATCCAGGCGGGTGTGTTCCAGAAGCTCGACAAGTCGAAACTGCCGAACATTTCAAATATGTGGGACACGGTCATGGAACGGACCGCCAAATATGATCCCGGCAACGAATATTCGATCAACTACATGTGGGGTACGGTCGGCATCGGCTACAACATCAAGAAGGTGCAGGCAGCGCTCGGCACCGACAAGATCGACAGCTGGGACGTGTTCTTCAATCCCGAAAGCCTGGCCAAATTGAAGGACTGCGGCGTCTATGTACTGGATTCGCCGGCCGACATCATACCGGCGGCACTGAAATATCTGGGCCTCGATCCGAACAGCACGTCGCCCGATGAGATTGCCAAGGCCGAAGAAACCTTGCTGAAGGTCCGGCCCTATATCCGCAAGTTCCACTCCTCCGAATACATCAACGCCCTGGCCAATGGCGACATCTGCCTGGCGGTCGGCTGGTCGGGTGACGTCTTCCAGGCCCGCAACCGCGCGGACGAAGCCAAGCAGGGTGTCGAGATCGGCTACTCGGTGCCGAAGGAAGGTGCCCAGATGTGGTTCGACCAGATGGCGATCCCGGCCGGTGCAGCGCATGTCGCCGAAGCGCATGAGTTCCTGAACTACATGATGAAGCCCGAAGTGATCGCCAAATCGTCGAACTATGTGCTCTATGCCAACGGCAACAAGGCTTCGCAGCAGTTCATCGACAAGGCGATCCTGGAAGATCCGGCGATCTATCCGGATGCAGCCACCTTGCAGAAGCTCTACACCGTATCGCCTTACGATCCCAAGACCCAGCGCATCATCACCCGCACCTGGACCAAGATCGTCACCGGCCAATAGCAATCTGACCAGGCTCCGGCAGCCGTTGCCGGAGCCGCTTTCTCATGGGGCAAGCAGCAGGACGGAGTGGGACATGAAATCGCTTGGCAGCATCCGCAGGGATTTTGCGCCATGGAACGATCCGAACGCCAAGCCATACATCCAGTTCGACAACGTCACCAAGAAATTCGGTGAGTTCACAGCGGTCAACAACCTGTCGCTGACCATTTTCGAACGCGAATTCTTTGCCTTGCTGGGGGCCTCAGGCTGCGGGAAATCGACACTGCTCAGGATGCTTGCGGGCTTCGAGGAGCCGACCGCCGGCCGCATCCTGCTCGACGGCCAGGATCTGCGCGGCATTCCGCCCTACCGGCGGCCGGTCAACATGATGTTCCAGTCCTACGCCTTGTTTCCGCACATGACGGTCGAGAACAATATCGCCTTCGGCCTCAAGCAGGAAGGCATGGCCAAGGCCGACATCGACAAGCGCGTCGCCGAGATGCTGAAGCTGGTCAAGCTCGAGCAGTTCGCCAAGCGCAAACCGCACCAATTGTCGGGCGGCCAGCGCCAGCGCGTCGCACTCGCGCGCTCGGTGGCAAAGCGGCCGAAAGTCCTGCTGCTCGACGAGCCGCTTGGCGCGCTGGACAAGAAGCTGCGCGAGGAGACCCAGTTCGAG
Source organism: Mesorhizobium sp. M0968 (assembly GCF_040319065.1). Lineage (NCBI taxonomy): Bacteria > Pseudomonadati > Pseudomonadota > Alphaproteobacteria > Hyphomicrobiales > Phyllobacteriaceae > Mesorhizobium > Mesorhizobium sp. M0968. Next base: position 51,582 of record NZ_JAMYNL010000019.1, on the reverse strand, counting down.
CTGATGGACCTGCAGCAGAACCTCGGCCTCACCTTCGTCGTCGTCACCCATGATCAGGAAGAGGCGATGACGATGGCCGACCGCATCGCCATCATCGACAAGGGCGAGGTGATGCAGGTGGCGACGCCGGCCGAGGTCTACGAAGCGCCGGGTTCCCGCTTCGTCGCCGGCTTCGTCGGCAATGTGAATATGTTCGACGGCAAGATCGCGGCTGGCGAGGCCGGCAGCGCGAGCATCGATGCCGGCAACGGCATCACCATCCGGACCGAAAATGCCGGCAGTGCCGCCGCCGGAACATCGGTTACCTTCGCCATCAGGCCGGAGAAGATAAAGGTGTCCTCCACGAAACCGGCCGGTGCCGTCAACGCCATCGAGGGCGAGGTCTACGATATAGCCTATCTCGGCGACATGACCGTCTATCACGTCAGGCTGGACGACGGTCAGGTGGTGCGGGCGAGCACCATGAACGCGGCACGCCTCACCGAGGACCCATTGACCTGGAACGACCGCGCCTGGGTTTCTTTCCGCCCCGACGCCGGCGTCGTCCTGACACGGTAGGGACTGATCATGTCCGCTGTCACCGCCGCAACAAGCTCTCCGGCAAGCGCTGCCGGCAAATCCGCCTTGGTCAGGCTGGGAGCCGCCTTCGTTAGCCAGCTCGTCATCATCATCCCCTACCTCTGGCTGCTGTTCTTCTTTCTCGTGCCTTTCATCATCGTCTTCAAGATTTCGCTGTCGCAGACTGCGATCGCCATGCCGCCCTACACGCCGGTGCTCGATTTCCGCAGCGGCATTTCCGGGTTTATCTCGGAATTCGGCGCGCTCAATTTCGACAACTATACCTGGCTGACGCAGGATGCGCTTTACTTCAATGCCTATGTGACGAGCGTCATCGTCGCCGCCATCTCGACGGTCCTGACATTGCTGGTCGGCTATCCCATAGCCTATGGCATGGCGCGCGCCCCAGCGACGATTCGCCCGACCTTGCTGATGCTGGTGATCCTGCCGTTCTGGACCTCGTTCCTGATCCGTGTCTACGCCTGGATCGGCATCCTTAAGCCCGAGGGCCTGCTCAACCAGCTGCTGCTCGCCACCGGCATCATCAGCCAACCGCTGATCATCCTCAACACCTACACTGCGATCTTCATCGGCATCGTCTATTCCTATCTGCCGTTCATGGTGCTGCCGCTCTATTCGTCCTTGGAGAAGATGGACCATTCTCTGATCGAGGCCGCCAAGGATCTCGGCTGTCCGCCGACCAGCGCCTTCTGGAAGATCACCTTCCCCCTGTCGCTGCCCGGCGTCATCGCTGGCTGCCTGCTGGTGTTCATTCCCGCCGTCGGCGAGTTCGTCATTCCCGACCTGCTCGGCGGCTCGCAGACGCTGATGATCGGCAGAACGCTGTGGAACGAGTTCTTCGCCAACCGTGACTGGCCGGTGTCGTCCGCCGTTGCCGTCATCTTGCTGCTGCTGCTGATCGTGCCGATCATGCTCTTCCAGCGAGCCCAGGCGCGCGCCCAGGAGCAGGACCAATGAACGCGACCTGGAGCCGCTTCAACATCACGTCGATCGTGCTCGGCTTTGCCTTTCTTTACCTGCCGATCGTCCTGCTCGTTGTGTTCTCTTTCAACGAATCGAAGCTGGTCACCGTCTGGGGTGGCTTCTCGACGAAATGGTACGTGTCGCTGTTCCACAACCGGGGTCTGATGGACGCCACCTGGGTGACGGCCCGCGTCGGCGTCATCTCGGCAAGCGTGGCGACCGTGCTCGGCACGCTGGCGGCGCTCACCTTGACACGCTACACGCGCTTTCGCGGCCGGCTTCTGTTTTCCGGCATGGTGTTTGCGCCGCTGGTCATGCCGGAAGTCATCACCGGCCTGTCGCTGCTGCTGCTCTTCGTCGCCGTCGGCCTTGACCGCGGCTTTCTGACGGTGACGCTTGCCCACACCACGCTGACCATGTGCTTCGTCGCGGTGGTGGTTCAGTCGCGCCTGATCACTTTCGATCGTTCGCTGGAAGAGGCCGCGATGGACCTCGGTGCGCCACCGGTGAAGACCTTCTTCCAGATCACGCTGCCGGTCATCATGCCGGCTATCGTCTCCGGCTGGATGCTGGCCTTCACGCTGTCGCTCGATGATTTGGTTATTGCCAGCTTCACCTCGGGACCCGGCGCCACGACGCTGCCGATGAAGATCTACAGCCAGGTCCGCCTTGGCGTGACGCCGGAAATCAACGCAGCCTGCACCATCTTGATCGCGGTCGTCGCAGTTGGCGTGATCATCGCTTCGCTCGCAAACAAACGCCGCGAGGTGCAGCGCCAACGCGACGAGCAGGCCGCGCAGCGCGGTTGAAGCTGCTGCTTACTCTCCCGAAACGCCGCGGCTTATCGGCGAGATGAACGGCGTGCTCCAGGTGCCGCCGACGAAGAAGGACGACTGATTGGGTCCCTGGCCGTTCGTCTGCGTGGCAGCCTGGCTCGGCTGGACGATGCCGCCGGACAGCGCCAACCCGCGTCCGGCATAGGATGCGATGCCGGAAAGCCAGATCTTGTATTGCGCGGAATTCACCTCGGCCTTGTCGATGCGCGCCACGCCGTTCGAAACGCTCGCCTTGAGTTCGGCCCCGTCGATCGGCAGCGTTCCGTCCGAGACGTCGTCCAGTGCGAAGAATCCGCCCTGTTCGGTGTGCTTGAGGAACGCCGGCAGGTTAAGCCGGCTCAGCGCACCCGCGCCGAACGTCGCCGACAGCGAGCCATTGGCGTTTTCGAAAATCGAGTCCCAGGTTCTGCCAGGCCCCTTGAGGATGACCGAAACGGTTCCAGTGCCGATCGGCACCAGCCGCGTCATCCCGGCCGCGGTGCCGAAAGCGCCGCCGTCGATATCGGAAGCAAGCAGCCGGATCTCGACTTCCGTGCCGGCGGGCTTGCGGTCGAAACGGACGCTGCTCTGGACGTTGCCGCCAAAGGCGGATGCATCCGAGATGTCGAAGACGGCAAGGCCGTTCTTGACCTGGGCAGTGGCAGCGACGTCGGCAAGCTGGATGGCGCCGGCGGTGGCATGCGCCGCCGACAGCCTGAGATCGAGATTGATCCGGTCGGCGAAGCTTGTGTCGATTTCGCCCGGGCCGGTGCCGCCGGCGGATGGTACCGGCGTAAAGGCGGAGAGAAATGATCTGAGGTCGAGCGTATCGAAGGCAAGTGTGCCGGAGATCACCGGCAGTGCCTCACCATAGGTGAAGTCCAGCGCACCCATTCCCGGGTTGTTGTCGAGGGTCAGGGCCGTGTTTTCAAATTTGACGCGCCCGGCCGTCGCCGTGATCTTGCTTGAAACCGAGATCGAGCCGATTGCGGCACCGGGCGCGATGCCGGCCTGCGACCATTCGAGCACGCGTCGGAGCGAAGGTGCGGCGAATTTCGCCTGGCCGTCGAAATAGCCGTTCTCCGACATGCTGGCACGGCCGTCGAACGAAAAACTGGCCGGTGCCGCCTTGAAGGAAAATGTGGCCGGTGCTGTGCCGCCACCAAACAGCACGAGCGGGTTCGGCGATGCTGCGTCGATGGCAACACTTTCGCCGCGCCATATCCCGGTCGCCGACAGCGTCGCATTGCTATTCATCGCGGCCCAATTCGCCTGGCCGCTCAGGCTGCTCAATATCTCTTGGTCCTTGCCGCCGATGGCAGCCACTACGCGGCCGTCCCTGAACTCGACTGTGCCGAACGGATCTGTCGGCAGCTTGCCGAGATCCGGCTTGGCTGGATTTGTGTTGATCACCGCGCGGGCAGCATCGATCGAACGCGTAATGCGCCCACCGCTGGGAATCACAGGCAGGAAAAACCCGCTCGCGGTACGCTGAACCCGGATCGTCGGTCGTACCAGCCGCGCCGTCGAAAACACCACATCGCCACGCAGCGCCGCCATCGCTGAGAGGTCGACCTCGACCCGTTCGGCCTCGACCACGGGCGGCGCATCCGTCTCTGTCCATTGCGACAGCGTCACGTCGCTCAGGATCGCCCGGAAATTCGGCCAGACCTCGATACGCGGCGCGCCGTCGATGGTGACCCGGAAACCGCTCCACGCGCTCATTTCCCACGCGATACGGTCGCGTACGATGCGGGTCGAGGCGATCAACGGCAAGGCTGCGACAACCAGCGCGATGACGATGACGGCTGCGCCGATCGCCCATATTCCGCGTCGGATCAAAGGTGATGGCATATCGCCCCGTATGCTTCCATTCCGACAAAATCGCCCGACGGGTGTAACCGACGGCTGACGCATTTCAAGTCTTTATGGCCCGGCGATGGCATTTGCGCACACCCTGACCGGCGCGGTCCAACAAAATCTTGCTCTGCTGCATCGCGATATGCATAAGCGATGCCAATGCATGTCGCCCAAAAGTGCCCAGCGGTTTTGGGATAAACGACATGTATAAAGACAAAAGTTTAAAGCGCGTCGCGTGAATCTCTTCAAACGTGACGTGCTTTGAGGAGGAACAAAGATGGCTGACGACGCACCGCTCTGGATCCCGACGCAAGAGCAGATCGACGCGGCGCCGATGACCGCCTTCATGAACGCCTCGGCGAACATGGCCGGCAAGGTTTTCTCCTCCTATGCCGACCTGCATCGCTGGTCGATCGATGATCGCGAGACCTTCTGGAGCCTGGTCTGGGACTTTTGTGGCATCGTCGGCGACAAGGGCGAACGCGTGCTGGTCGATGGCAACAAGATGCCCGGCGCGACCTTCTTTCCTGAGGCAAAGCTGAACTTCGCCGAGAATCTCCTCAAGAAAACCGGGCTTGGCGACGCAATCGTCTTTCGCGGCGAGGACAAGGTCGAGCGGCGGCTGTCCTGGAACGAGCTGCATGCGCTGACCTCGCGCCTGCAGCAGCTTTTCCTGTCACTCAAGGTGAAGAAGGGCGACCGCATCGCCGCGATGATGCCCAACATGCCGGAGACCGTTGCTGCGATGCTGGCGGCCGCCTCGATCGGCGCGGTCTGGTCGTCCTGCTCCCCAGATTTCGGCGAGCAGGGGGTTCTCGACCGGTTCGGCCAGATCGAGCCTGTCGTGTTCATCGCGCCGGACGGCTACTGGTACAATGGCAAGGCGATCGAAGTCGCCGACAAGATCGCGGCCGTGGCGGGCAAGCTCGCCACCGTCCGCAAAGTCCTCATTGTCGACTATCTCGGCACCTCGCTCGACGTCGCCGCGACCATCGGCAAGGCGGCTGCGCTGGAAGAGGCGCTGTCACCCTTTGCCGCAAGGCCTGTCGCCTACGAAAGGCTGCCGTTTTCGCATCCGCTGTACATCCTGTTTTCATCGGGCACGACCGGCATTCCCAAATGCATTGTCCATTCGGCCGGCGGAACGCTGATCCAGCACGTCAAGGAAGAACGGCTGCATGCCGGCCTGCTCGACGGCGACCGCTTCTTCTACTTCACCACCTGCGGCTGGATGATGTGGAACTGGCTGGTGTCGGCCCTGGCATCGGGCGCCACCTTGCTGCTCTACGACGGCTCGCCGTTCTACCCGGACGGCAATGCGCTGTTCGACTTCGCCGATGCCGAAAAGATGACCTATTTCGGCACCTCGGCCAAATTCATCGATTCCGTGCGCAAGGCCGGCCTGAAGCCGATCCGCACGCATGATCTTTCCAGCGTGCGCACCATCTCATCGACCGGCTCGCCGCTATCGCCGGAAGATTTCCGCTTCGTCTATGAAGGCATCAAGAAGGACGTGCATCTGGCTTCGATTTCCGGCGGCACCGATATCGTCTCCTGCTTCGTGCTCGGCGTGCCGATCGAACCGGTATGGACCGGCGAGATCCAAGGGCCCGGGCTCGGCCTTGCCGTCGATGTCTGGGACGATGACGGCCGCCCGCTCCGCCAGGAGAAGGGCGAGCTCGTCTGCACCAAGGCGTTTCCGGCTATGCCGATCGGCTTCTGGAACGACCCTGACGGCAGGAAATACAAAGCCGCCTATTTCGAACGTTTCGACGATGTCTGGTGCCACGGTGATTTCGCCGAATGGACCGTCCATGGCGGCCTGATCATCCATGGCCGTTCCGACGCCACGCTCAATCCGGGCGGTGTCAGGATCGGCACGGCGGAGATCTACAATCAGGTCGAGCAGATGCCGGAAATCCTCGAAGCGCTATGCATCGGCCAGGATTTCGACAATGACGTGCGCGTCGTGCTGTTCGTGCGGCTGGCGGCGGGCGTTGAGCTCGACGCCGAGCTGGAAAAACGCATCCGCGCGAAAATCCGCAGCGGGGCGAGCCCGCGCCATGTGCCGGCCAAGATCGTCGCCGTCAGCGATATTCCGCGAACCAAATCGGGCAAGATCACCGAGCTCGCGGTACGCGACATGGTGCACGGCCGCGCCATCAAGAACAAGGAAGCGCTCGCCAATCCCGAAGCGCTCGAGCTGTTCCGCAGCCTGCCGCAGCTTGCCGACTGACCCCGGGATACAAGGTGGCGCCGTTTTGAGGTCTCAGGTATCGTTAACAAATTATCTCTTCGGAATTTACCTAGATTTCATGAGTGGTACACATTGGTAAATTTTCCGGCGTGCCGGTAAGGATTTGTTAAGGCCCGGCATCAATAGTCGTGCGTAACTTGAGGGAGAAATCCCGTTCCTCTTAGCCCCGAGAGGATCTGATTCGCTCAAGCCCCGTTGTGACAGCAATTCCAATTTCTCAAGGCGTCCTGTTGGACGCCTTTTTTCTTGCGCAACCATAGCTAACCGGCGAGCACGCGGGTCGAGGGAAAGGCGACTTCGACCAGGGTTCCCTCGCCGGGCGTCGAGTTGATGGTGAACCGGGCCCGGTTCGCTTCGACCATCGCCTTGGTCAGCGGCAGCCCAAGACCCGTGCCGTCGCCACGGCCGCGCTTCAGCGCATTGATCTGCTTGAACGGCTTCAGCGCCTGCTCGATCTCGGACTGGCTCATGCCGATGCCGGTATCGCGCACGCGCATGACGACATCGCCGGAGATCTCGTAAGCCGTCGACACGATCACCTGGCCGCCAGCCTGCGTGTAGCGGACGGCGTTCGACAGGATGTTGAGCGCGATCTGCCGCACGCTGCGCAGATCGGCCACCACTTCCGGCAGCCGCGAGGCGAAGCTGGAGCGGATGATGACGCGTTCCCGGTTGGCTTGCGGCTGCATCATCGCCACGGTTTCGGCCAGTGTGTCGTTAAGCGACACCGCCTCATAGGCCATCTCCTGCTGGCCGGCCTCGATTTTCGAAATGTCGAGCAGGTCGTTGACCAGGTCGAGCACGTGGTTGCCCGAACGGTTGATGTCGCGCAGATAGTCGCGATAACGGTCATTGGCCACCGGCCCGAATTTCTCGTCGACCATCAGCTCGGAAAAGCCGATTATGGCGTTGAGCGGCGTGCGGATCTCGTGGCTAATGCGGGCCAGAAAATCGGTCTTCTGCGACGAAGCGCGTTCGGCGACTGCGCGCGCCTGGGTCAAGTCCTCTTCGGCCCGCTTCCACTGGGTGATATCGCGCACCACCGCACAGAAGCCGCTGTCGTTGGGCAGCCTGCCGATAGTCATGAACAGCGGAATGAAACGCCCCTGCGCCTCGCGCCCGATCACCTCGCGGCCATCGTTCATCACGCTTGCAACGCCGGGCTCCGACAACCCCTCGAGATAGTCACGCGCCGCGCGCTGGCTTTCGATCGCAAACAGCGAGACGAACGGTTTGCCGGTCACCTCGTCGCTGTCGAAGCCGAACAGCGCTTCCGCCGGACGGCTAATTGAACGGATCGTTCCGTTGCGGCCGATCAGCACGACGCCGTCGGTGGCGGTGTCGATGATAGTGCGCATTTCGGCAATACGTGCCTTGAGCTCGGAAACATCCGGCTGCGTTTGGTCTTCGGCGGCGCCATGTGGAATGGCTGCTGCCTCGTCGTCGCCGGAACGACGTACGACCAGCATCAGCGCCTTGCCGTTTCCCCAGGGCACGGAGCGTAAAATCGCATCGATCGGAAACTCCTGACCTTCGCGCGTTTTCAGCCGCAGAGCGCGGTCGCCGCCATCCGAACTGCCGTCGTCGGCATAAGGGTCGGCAAACAGCGCGCCGAGCCCGCCAGCCTCGTCCAGGGCATTGAGCGTCGCATAGCCGGTCAATCCGAGGAATTCGTCGTTCGCGTAATGCAGCTGGTCGCCGGAATGGATAAGCACCGGCACTGGCAGCTTGCCGAGGATCGAGGTATCCGGCCCCGTGTTGTCCTCTCCGGCAAACGCCGACGGCACGAAGCCGTCGAGTTTGAGCGGTGGTGCCTGCGGCCGCTCGACGGGCGGCACATGGCCGGCAGCGTCGGCTGCGGCTGCGCTGTCCTCGGACCAATCCTCGCTGTCCTCGGCGTCACGGAAGTCTTCGGCCGTCATGCTGTCGTCGTCGCCATCCCGCGGCGCTTCGGCGACGATCGTTCGACGGTTCGTGCTGGGCTCAACGCCTTCCTGCGCCTCATCTCTGGGTTCGCGGTCGGCATAGTCGAGCAGCGATCCGGAAACAGGGCGTGTGACGGGTTCGCCGGCTTGCGCCTCTGCTTCCACCTCATCCGGCTGCTCGCCGTCAAGTCGGGCGAGGTCCTTCTGGTCCTCGGCATCGGCCTCGGGCGGTTCGGCGGCAGCCGCCTCGCTTTCCGGACCTGGTTCCGGCATCTCACCCTTGTCCGTCGGGCCGGCTTCTTTCAGCTTTGGCTCGTCGGCCTTGCCGGCTGCCTCGACTTTCTCAACCGGCTTCTGCTTTCCGGCGCTGGGCTGTTCTTCGGCCGGGGTGCTGTCCTTCTTGAGACGCTCGCCAATCTCGCGAAACGCGCTGCGTTCCAGCGTCGACAGGCCCTTGTCGTTGGCCGGCTGCCGGTGCTCGGCCAGCCGGATCACCTTGTCGGCAAAGCGCCGCTCGGGTTTTGGCACGATGGTCAATGCCGGCACTTCGCCCCTGAACGGATCGGCGGGTTTAGGTATCTCGGGGAGAGGTTCGACGGCTTTCGGCCCGATGGTCGCGGCAGGTTTCTCCTCGGCGACAAGGGCCATGCCGACGGCATCCGGATCGACCACCGCATCGCCGCTCCTGGCCACGCCGAAACCGCGAAAACCTTCGAAAACGCGGCTGCGGCTGTAAACCGGGAGCGCCGCCAGATCGACGGGTATCTTCAGATCGGTGCCGGCGACCGGCCACAGCACGGAGCGGCCGGACCAGGTGTCGCGCCGTTCGAGCAGGCCGGCGATCTCGCCAGAAGCATCGAGGCCATAGGCGGCCGAAACATCCTCGAAGCGGCGGCCGATCACGTCGGCGGCAGGCTTGCCGACGAGTTCGGCAAATTCCGGCGACAGGGCGCTGAAATGGCCCTCCGCGTCGGTACGCCAGACGAAACGCATGGGCGCGGCGGTGCGATCGATCGCCGAAGCGCGGTGTTCGGCCGGCGAGGCGGCTTTGGTGGCTTTTTCGGCGCTTTCCGGCGAAGTATCCGGGCTGGCCTGCGAAGCGTCCGGGCTGGTCTCGACTTCGCTGGACGCAGCTGCGCCGGGCGGGACCTGCGCGTCGTCGCCGGCATTGAAGTACCAATGGTCATGCTGCGTCGGCGCGTTGCCAACCGTGCGGTGATCGTCGGCCGCGTCGGCAGGTTCGTGCTCCGCCGATGCCGAGGTGCCTTCCATCGCTGCAAGGTCGATCTCCGCCGCGCCGCTGCTGGCGATCGGCTGCTCGTTGTCCTGGTCCGTTGGTTGGGGAAGATCGCCACCGCTCGGTGCCGCTGCCGCCTCGGTTTCCCCGCCGGCGCGTTCGCCATCGGGAGCCTCGCCGTCAAGCCGGTCCTCGTCGATCACCACCAGCAGGTGCCGCTCTTCCGTCAGCCGGGCAAGGCCCGCGGGATAGGAGCTGGACCCACCCGGAACCAGGCGCTTGACGATGCGGTCGCTCTCGTTCGCCACGTCGGCGACAAGCGCGGCCAGCGTCTCAGGCCGGATGCCGAGCGCCGAAAAGCCGTCCGATGCGGCGTCGATATTGCCCTTGGCATCGACAAAGGCGATGTAGTGGCCGTCTTCCGTAAAGCCACCGATGGCGCGGTCGGCGATCTCGGCGGCGCTGCGCGAGCCGGTCTGCGCCGCCGGCAGCGTCAGCATGATTGCTTCCTCGCCATCGGGCATGGTCACCGCGCTGGCCAGGAAACCGACGGCGCGGCTGGTCAGGCCGGTCGCCAGCCGGACCGTGATGGCACGGTCGCGGCCGATCTGCGGAAAACCGCTGGTTGCCATGATCTGGCGCCGGGCGATCAGCGGCAACCCTGCCGAGGCGCCGATGATAGCGCCGATGTCCGGATAGCCGAATACCGCCGCGCCGGGCCCGTTGGCCCAGATCACCTGCTCGAGATCTGCCGACAGAATGGCGATCGCGTCGCCTGCGGCGAAGCGCAGGCGGACGGCGTCGAGCACGGCGACGTCAAGGAAGGAGTAGTTTTCAGCCGGCATGCGCTTGGCGACCCTCACAGAGCGGGCAATTTGCGGTTAACGCTTTGTTAATAAAAGCCGACGGCGCGAAGGTCCACAAGTCATAGCGTGCAACCAGCGGAATCTCTAGGCGCGTGGTTAACGCCGCGAACCAAATATTTTATGGTGCGATGCAACAAACATGTTGCAATGCACAAAATTTGCCTTTATATTGCCATGATAGATGAACGAGACGGCATTTTGTCAAAGCCGCTGCCGCTGAAAAGGATGGAAAATGTCCAGGACCAAGACCGCTGAAACGATCGAAAACGTTGAATTCCCGAGCTTCGACGCTTCGAAGGCCACCGACCAGATCCGTGCCTTCGCCGAAAAGGGCGTTGAGCAGTCGAAAGAGGCCTACGCCAAGCTGAAGACCGGCGCCGAGGAGACCCAGAAGGCTCTGGAGTCGACCTACGAGACCGCCAAGACCGTTTCCAGCGACCTGTCGCTCAAGACCATCGCCGCCCTGCGCGCCAATGCCGAAGCCGGCTTCGCGCATTTCGAAGCCCTGATCGGCGCCAAGTCGCTGTCGGAAGTCGTCGAGTTGCAGACCGCTTTCCTGCGCAAGCGCGTCGAAATGACCGTCGAGCAGGCTAAGGACTTCCAGGCGGTTGCTGCCAAGGCGGCCGAGGACGTATCCAAGCCGATCAAGACCGCCTTCGAGAAGGCCGTGAAAGAAATCAAGATCGCCTAATATTTGCGCACAGTTTGACGATGCATCAAAAGGTCGCATTTCGTCAGACAAATAGATGTGCGATATAGTGGTTTAAGTGAATACCCGGCGGGTGGAACCTCCTCCCTCTGCTCACCGGGATGACCAGCCAGCACCTCCTCCCGCTGGCTCGTAACAGGAAAAGGCCGGCACCTCCTCCCGCCGGCCTTTTCTTTGTCCGGCGAAAAATGACGCGATGCCGGAGCGAGCTTTTGCTTTGCCAAAAGCCTTGAATTAAACTCCGATAGCCCGTATGGACGCATCGCCGAACGACAGAGCGGGTCCCGGAGAATGAACGTTCCGTCTGGATCTCGCTCGGGCAAGCGTGCCGTTGTAGCTCAGATGGTTAGAGCGCCGGATTGTGGATCCGGAGGTCGCTGGTTCGATCCCAGCCAACGGTACCATTCAGCTTTCAGCCAGGCTTCTGACCAATAGCGCAAGCGATCTCTACGATCCGGTTGCGGTTACCTGCGATCCCGCGCCTGGCGCGTGGCGCGCAGGTGGTCCACGAGGGCCCTCAGCTTCGGCGCGATATTCCGTCTGCTTGGGAAGTAGAGATAGAAACCCGCAAACGGCGGAAAATAGCCGTCGAGGATTGGCACGAGCTCGCCGCGGTCGAGCCAGGGACGGAATGTATCGGCCATGCCGAACGTGATCCCGGCGCCCGCAACGGCCAGCCGGATCATCAGCCACATGTCGTTGGTCGTGATCTCGGGCGCGACTGCCACGTCGAACTCGCGCCCATCCTCGCCGAACTCCCAGCGATAGGGCGAAACTCCCGGCGCCGGCCGCCAGCCGATACAGCGATGAGCCACAAGCTCGCGCGGATGGGCGGGTGCTCCGAACTTTTCGAGATAGCGCGGGGCGCAGACGGCCATCTGTCGCTGATCGCCCGATACCGGCACGGCAATCATGTCCTGCTCGATCACTTCGCCGAGCCTCACTCCCGCATCATAGCCTTCGGCAACGATGTCGAATTCCTCGTCGGTGACCACAATATCCAGATGCACCTCGGGAAACCTTTCTGCAAAGGACGCCAGCAACGGTCCTGACAGAAAGGCCTCTGCGATAGACGAAACCGCGATCCGCAGGCGGCCGCGCGGGCGGTCCAGCAACTCCGTGGTGGCTTCGATTGCTGCGTTCACGTCGGCGATCGCCGGTGCGACGCTCGCCAGCAGGCGCTCGCCCGCTTCGGTCAGGTTGACGCTGCGTGTCGTGCGCTGCAGCAATGCGATGCCAAGGCGCTGTTCAAGCCTGAGGATGCTCTGGCTGACCGCTGAGCGCGTCACGCCTAGCCGGCCTGCCGCAGCACGAAAATTGCGTTCCTCGGCCACCGCGACGAAGACGGCAATTGCATTGAGATCGATATCCATTGGTTAGTCAAACTTACCATCGAGGTTAACGGCAGGCGGGTTATCGCGACAATGCCATGGCTCTATCTCTGTCGCAACGGCAAGAAGGCTTGATCCTCCCGATCCAAGCCGAAGCCGACCGACAAGGAGATATCCCATGACATCACTCCCTTCCTCCTGGGACCTGGATGGAAAAGTCGCCCTCGTGACCGGCGCGGCACGCGGAATCGGTCGTTGCACGGCGGAGCTGCTGCGTGCCCGCGGGGCCCGGATCGTGGCAAGCGATCTCAGCGACAGCGTACGCGAATTGGAAACCGAGGATGTGGCAACGCTGGTCGGCGATGTCGCCGACGAGGACCTGGCCAGACGCTCGGTCGAACTCGCCGCGAAGCGCTTCGGACGACTGGACATCGTCGTGAACAATGCCGGTCGCACGCTCAACAAACGACTGACTGAGACCTCGGTCGACGACTATGACCGCATCCTGCAGATCAACGCGCGCGGCAGCTTCGTCACTGCCCGTGCCGCTGTGGAACTGATGGCCGCCGGCGGTGGCGGCGCGATCGTCAATGTCTCATCGATCTCGGCGGTTGCGGCCTTCGAGACGCAGGCGGCCTATGCCTCGTCCAAGGCGGCTGTCGCACAGCTGACCAAGGTGATCGCGATCGAATACGGGCGCATGGGCATTCGCTGCAACGCCGTTGCCCCTGGCGTGATCGAAACCGACATCATGGAAGGCGTGGTGGAGAATGGCCGGGAGATGCTGCGCAGCTTCGGCGGCGCGCATCCAATCGGCCGGATCGGCCAGCCGCAAGAAGTTGCCGAGGCCATCGCCTTTCTTGCCTCGCCGGCATCCAGTTTCATCACCGGGGCCTTGTTTCTGGTCGATGGCGGCTACACCGCCCAGTGAGCCCCCAATAGGGCCGGCGCGCAGCGGGAGCTCACCCGCACCAAATCCCTTCACATCGTGAAAATAATCACAGACCAAAAGGATCGATGACCATGAACAGAGTTGTTCTGATCACCGGTGCCTCCAGCGGCATCGGCGCTGGCATTGCCCGCGAGCTTGGCGCGGCAGGTGCGAAGCTGATGCTCGGCGCACGCCGCACCGACCGCCTTGAAGCGCTTGCGGCCGAAATCGAGGCATCTGGTGGAACGGTTCGCGTGCGAGCGCTCGACGTCACCAGGAGGGCGGATGTCGCAGCATTCGCCGAGGCAGCCCGGGCCGAATGGGGCCAGGTCGATGTCATCGTCAACAATGCGGGCGTCATGCCGCTGTCGGCCATGGCAGCCATGAAGGTCGACGAGTGGGAGCTGATGGTGGACGTCAACATCAAGGGTGTTCTGTACGGCGTCGCGGCGGTTCTGCCCGAGATGACGGCACGCGGCTCCGGTCACATCATCAATATCGGTTCCATTGGCGCACTGGCCGTCTCGCCCACGGCTGCCGTCTATTGCGCAACGAAATACGCTGTCCGCGCGATTTCCGATGGGCTCCGCCAGGAGAGTGACGATATCCGCGTAACCTGCATTCATCCTGGCGTGGTGGAAAGCGAGCTGGCGAACATGATCTCCGACGAAGCCGCTGCCGCCGCCATGAAAAGCTGGCGTGCTATTGCCCTGCAACCCGATGCCATCGCCAGGGCAGTGCGCTATGCAATCGAACAGCCCGACGATGTCGACGTCAACGAGATAGTCGTGCGTCCGACGAAGGCGGCGCATTGATGCGATCCACTTTGGCCGCAGTGCTTACGGGTATTGCCGTTGCTGTAGCTCCAACCGGCCTGACCCTTCCTGCAACTCCAATCCTTGCGGAGGAACCAATGACGCACCAAGCTCATCCCTATGTCGGAATGTGGGTCACCGAGGATCGCCATATCAGGCACGAACTCCTGGCGAACGGCCGTTATGACGAAGCGCGCGGTGACCGCGAAAGCGCCTACCGGGGACGCTATGAAGTGCACGGCAACCACATAGAATACTGGGACGATACGGGCTTCACCGCGGATGGTGAGTTCGTCGAAGGCGTCCTCTATCATGCCGGCATGATCCTTTACCGCCAGCGGTAGAGAGCCACCCTGAGACAAGCACTTCAGGGTTTCCACAAGACGCTATTGCATGCCTTGCATGAGGCGCTCGGCAGCTTGCACGGCAAGGCCCGTCACACCACATATCTCCCAGCAAGCGCGGCGGAAAGAAGCAGGACCGCAAGCAGAGTCGACATTGCAAATGGTTATCACTATATAGCGGCGGCTTTGACGGCTCGCCTTTTACGTCGTGCCAGCGAGAGCGCGGTAAATGTGCTAGCTATTGTGACATCTATTGTGATCTAAAACGACTTGAAAACCGAAAAAAAGCAAATAGAAACAATAGCGCGGGTCGAACGAGTTTCGTCGAGAGAATCAGTCCTCAAGAACTAGAACGTGCTCCTTGAACCCTCCATTCCCTTCAGCTCTGTGGACCTCGGACAAGTTCGGCTTGCCGGGCGAAGCCGACTCGGCTCGAATGGCAGCACGCATCTTTTCGAAGATGCCGACGTTTATGATTACCAACCGGCATAGCCGCTAGGGAAACAGCAGTATGAGTGAACACGCAATCGAGTTCTTGCGCGGGTGGATTGGCGAAAAAGTCCACTGCCAGCCCTCGCCAGCCAGGATCGAGAAGCAGGCCGAGACCCTCGCCAGGGAATGTGCGGCCAAGGCCGCCGAAGCCGGCATACCCCTGGAGGATATCCAGGAAGAGGTCGGCGACATTCAGGAGCTCATTGCTTCGAGGCTCGAAGAGGCGGCCGAGGCCGATCAGGACGAGCGGAATTCCAACAAGCCTGCCGGCTGACGGACCGCCCCCCCTGGCAAAACCTGCCGGGCGAACATTGCCTGTCTGATGCAGTTGCGCGGTCTTATCGCCGCGCAGCTTTGCCAAATCTCTCCTCGAGCCACTCTTTCGGCAACGCCGGCACGAAATTGCCGTCGCGCCCGGTCATGTCTTCATTGGCGACCAGCGCGTTGAGGATTGCCTCTTCCACGCTCTGAACGACGGCGTCGAAGAACGGGTTGATGTCGGCATCCGGTATATAGCCGGCGCTGACCAGCTTGCCGGCCGCGCCGCGCGCCGCGTCGGGATTGGCCGTGCTGAAGGCCAGAAAGATATCGCCGGACGAATTGTATCCATAGCCGCCGGTTAGCGCCACGCCGAGCGGCACGCGTTTCGCCAGCCGTTTCAACTGGTGCGGCATGAATGGCGCATCGGTGGCGACGATCGCGATGATCGAGCTCTTTTCCGCTCGCGGCGTGTTGTCCCGGGTCGCCGGTTCGGCGAGTTCCGCTCCGGCTCTGATGCCACGGATCACGAGGTTCCGCCGTGCACCGAAATTCGACTGGACGAAGCAGCCGATCGTGAAACGCTCTCCATTCCAGTCGGCGCGGCGCGAGGATGTGCCGGACCCTGCCTTGAAGCCGAAGGTGATCATGCCTGCGCCGCCGCCGACGCTGCCCTCTTCGATCGGCCCGCTTTCAGCCGTTTCGAGCGCGGAAAACACGTGCTCGAAGCTCACATGGTGGCCGTTGATATCGTTCAGGAAGCCGTCGTAAGTCTCGCCCGCCACCGGCAGCGCCCAGGCGCTGTCGAGCGATTGCGGCAGCACCGCCTGCATCCAGCGCAACGTTGCGTCGCGGCTGACGCCGCAGGAATGCGTGTTGGTGATGGTGATGGGAAGATTGAACGCTCCAAGTTCCTCTATCAGATGCGAGCCGGTCAGTTCGCCATTGCCATTGGCGCTGAACATCCCGGCGAACGCCGGGACGGCCAACTCGCCTCTGGGCCGTGGCAGGATCGCGGTCACGCCGGTGCGTACCGGACCCTTGCCGACGAGGAGCGGCCCATCCCCTGAGATCAGCGTGGTATAGCCGACCATCACGCCAGGCACATCGGTGATGGCATTGAAGCGGCCTGCCGCGCCCTCGAATGGGATCGCGAAGGCACGGGCGCGCAGTTTGCCCGAGGGCGTCGCAAGATGCGGGTCGGTCATTTCTTCCTCAGAAAAGCGAACCTTGGCCGCCCGGCGCCTTGAGCTTGGCCGCGGGCTTGGCAACCGTCTTCGGCCGCGCCGTGCCACTGATGGCGACTGCATCGGCGGTGCCGTCGGCGAACTCCAGCGAAAGCGCCATTCCCGACACCACTTCCGCCGCATGCTTGACCACGGCGCCGTCCGCATCCTTGACCAGCGCGAAGCCTCGCGCCAGCACGGCCTTGTGCGAGAGCGTCGCCAGCAGCCGGTCGGCCTGCGTCAGTTTTCCACGCAGGCGGTCCAGCCGTCTTGAAATCGCCTGGTCCTGCCGCCGTGTCAGTGCCAGCAGTGCATCGCCTTGCAGTTTCTGCCGTCTGGCGATCGGCGCCGGTGACAGTCTGGTCGCCGTGCGTGAAAACCGCGCCCGACGCTCGCGCACGATGGCGAAGAAAGCCGCTTGCGCACGGGCGAGGTCGCGGCGGGTCAGAGTGCGGGCTTCGTTCATGCGCCGCGACAAGGTCGCCGGCGTCAGCCGCTGCCCCAGAAGCCTGGCTCGCTTGCGCTCGACGCTGACCGACAGCGCCCGGCCGAGCCGGCTCGTCGCCTCGTCGAAGCGCCGCCGCGGCAGCGCCAGCAACTGGTCGGGCGAGGGCAGCGCCCGGGCGGCCGCGCGTGCCGCCTGCCGCTTGCGTTCGAAATTGCGCGACAGTGCGGTCTTCAACCGCGCGCCAAGGCCGGCAAGCGTCGCTTCGAGGTCGACCTTGACCGGCACGGCGATCTCGGCGGCGCCTGTCGGCGTCGGCGCCCGCACATCCGCAGCCAGATCGATCAATGTCCAGTCGGTCTCGTGGCCGACCGCGGAAATCACCGGAATACCCGAAGCGGCGACGGCCCGGGCGAGCGCTTCGTCGTTGAAGCCCCACAGATCCTCCAGGCTGCCGCCGCCGCGTGCCACGATCAACAGATCGGGCCGCGCGATGGCGCCGTCCCATGGCAGTGCGTTGAAGCCGTTGACGGCAGCGGTCACTTCCGCACCCGCCGTCTCGCCCTGCACCCGCACCGGCCAGACCAGCACGTGCAGTGGAAACCGATCCTTGATGCGGTGGATGATGTCGCGGATGACGGCGCCTGTCGGCGAGGTGACGACGCCGATGACGCAGGGCATGAACGGCAGCCTGCGCTTGCGCGCCGCGTCGAACAGGCCTTCGGCCTGCAGCCGGCGCTTGCGCTCGTCCAGCAGCGCCATCAGCGCACCGGCACCGGCGGGCTCGAGATTGTCGATGACGATCTGGTAGGTGGATTTTCCGGGATAGGTGGTGAGCCGGCCGGTGGCGATCACCTCCATGCCTTCCTCTGGACGGAATTTCAGCCGGCTCATCGTGGTCTTCCACACCACGGCGTCGAGCCGCGCGCGATCGTCCTTCAGGCAGAAATAGGCATGGCCGGAGGAATGCGGTCCGCGATAGCCGGAAATCTCGCCGCGCACCCGTACATTGCCGAAGACGTCCTCGACCGTACGCTTCAGCGCGCCGGAAATCTCGCTCACCGTATATTCGGTGGCGTTGGTGCGTGATTCGGATGCTGCGTCGCTCATCGGCCGATTGGGGGACGGTTGTTGGCCGCCGTCAAGGCGGCCGTGTTCGATGTCGGCCTCAATCGCGCGATCACCAGCCCGGCAGGATCTGGTTAGGCTTGGTCCGCTTCATCTTGGCGAAGGCGAGGGCGGCGAAATCGAACGTGCCGGTCTCCTCGCCGAGTGGCACGGAAATATTGTCGAGGCTCTCCGAAATGTGGCGCGCAAGCGCGTCGACGATCTCCGGCCGCGAGGTCTGACCGCGCATGATGCCGATGCGGCAATCGGGCAGGGCGCCGAAACCATCGGCCTCGCCCAGCACCCGCATGCCGGGCCGCAGGGCGCATTCCGGCAGCACCGAGATCGCCAGACCGGAGAGCACCGCGGCGGCGATGACGGTGGCAGAGAAGCTGGTGAACAGGATGCGATAGTCGCGGCTCTGCTGATCGAGCACATCGGCGGCGGCCCGCCGCCAGATGCAGTTCGGCCGGCCGAAGGCCATCGGCAGGATCGGCTGCTCATGCGTCGCATGGTTGGCCGAGGTAACCCACAGCAGCGGTTCGCGCCGCACCACTTCCGACTGGCCGCGCGCGTCGTTGTGCGTCACCAGCGCCAGGTCGAGATTGCCGCGCTTGATGTGTTCGACCAGTCCCGGCGTCGGTTCGCAGATAACGGTCAGTTCGACATGCGGGTTGGAACGGGCAAACCGCGCCATGATCTCTGGCAAGAAGCGATCGGCATAATCGTCCGGCGTGCCGATGCGGATGGTGCCTTCGAGCCGGCGGTCGTCGAAGGCGGCCAGTGTTTCCTTGTTGAGATAGAGCAGCCGCCTTGCGTAGGAGAGCAGTCTGTCGCCTTCCTCGGTCAGCCTGTTGGTGCGGCCGTCTTTTTCGAACAGCGGCTTGCCGATCCGTTCCTCCAGCCGCCGCATCTGCATCGACACCGCAGACTGGGTCCGATGCACCGCTTCCGCCGCGCGGGTAAAGCTGCCGGTGTCGACAATCGAGATGAAGGTCTGCAACTGATCGAGATCGAGCGGCGCTTTCATTGGCCTAATCCATCATTGATGCTGATGCTAAAGATTAGAAACATTCGTTGGATTAATCAATCGGGCCATGGCAAATTCCGATTGTCCACATGAAGCGAATGCATGTCGCCCAAAAGTGGGCACCGGTTTTGGGGCGACGACATGCATCATCTTAGATGAATCGAAGCCGGAACGGCCGCTGTCGCCAGCGCCCGATCGACCGGTTTCGCCCGTTCGAATGTGAAGGAGATCGACATGGCTACGTTTGATTTCGCTACCGAGACCTCGCGCATCACTTCGCGTCCGGCCGTTGCGACGCGCGTGGCCAACGCCGCTGCCAATGTTTACCGCGCCTGGAAAAACCGCCGCGCCTTTTATCGCCTCGGCGAGATGTCGGATGCCGAGCTCGCCGACATCGGCCTGACCCGCGCCGACCTGCACGTCGCTGTCGGTGTACCCTTTGGCCGCGATCCGACCGAAAGGCTTCGCGTTATCGCGATCGAGCGCGCCGAAACGATCGAGGATATTGCCCGCAAGGTGGCGTGATCGCGTGGTTTCGCCGTTCGGGCGCGTTGAACCTTTTTGAGGCACGACGCCACTAAGTTACGCAGGCTCCCCACTCCCTGCCGGATCCCCCCGGCCAGCCTGCGCGCTGCCCGGTCCTCCCAGGACCGGGCTTTCTTTTTTGGGCGGCACTGATGATTGGTTGCCGGTGTCTGGTCTAGCGCCGGCCCATGCCCTGCTTGAACTGGTCGAAGATCGACTCCATGCCTTTCTGGTAGTCGTCGCGCTGCTGGGCGCCTGTCTCGAACATCTTGCCGAACAGGTCGTCAAACGGATTTCTCGGCCTGCCGCTCGGATTGGCCTGCGGCTGCGGCGCCTGGGGTTGCTGCGGCGCCTGACGCGGCTGAGACTGTTGTGCGCCACCGCCGAACATGTCCTGCAGCACCTTGCCGAGCGGATTGTCACCATAAGGGTTCTGTGTCTGCTGGGGTTGGTTCTGCGGCTGCTGTGGCTGTGGTGCACCGCCGCCGAACATATCCTGCAGCACCTTGCCGAGCGGATTGTCACCATAAGGGTTCTGTGTCTGCTGCAGCACCTTGCCCAGCGGATTGTCGCCGTAAGGGCTCTGCGTCTGTTGCGGCTGCTGCCCGCCGAACATATCCTGCAGCACCTTGCCGAGCGGGTTATCCGTGGGGCCTGCAGGCTGAGGGGCCGGCGCCTGGCCGCCGCCGCCCGCCTGCCGCATCATCTGCTCGATGAGCTCGCCAAGCGGATTGCCGCCGCCTGCCGCATGCATCTGCCCGCCCAGCTGGTTGGTGGTCTGCTTGAACAGCCCGCCCATCATCATCGAGGCGATTGCCGGCAGCATCTGCTGCAACACCTGCTGGCTGACGCCGCTCGCCTGCGCGGCCTGGTTGGCGACGGCCCGCGACAGGTCCTTCGAGCCGAACAAATGGCCGAGAATGCCGTTGCCTTCATCGAGGCCCTGCGGCGAGAAGGCCCGGCTTGCATCCTCGAAATATTTGGCGTGCTGGCCGCTGGCCATCGCCGTCATGAAGGAGCCGAGCCCATAAGGGTCGGAAGTGTTGCGCTTCAGCCCCTGCGAAAAGGCCGGCAGCAGCGCCGCGACCGCCGCCTGCGTCTGCTGCTGCGAAAGCCCGAACTGCTGGGCCAGCGCCTGCATGCCGTTGCCGTTCTGGGCCTGTGCCAGAATATCGAACAATGAAGGCATTGTTTTCTCCTCCGGGAAAATCCTCGTTGGAGAAGCCTAATTCGTTTCCATCACTGATTGAAGCGAATTTGCCGGAGCGTCGGCCAAGCGGATAGCGAAGCGTTAATACGCGTATTCCATGAACACGGGCTCGATCGAGCCGCCCCAGCGCGTGTGGTAGGCCGAGAGCATCTCTTCGGCGCTGGTGGTGCCACGCGCGACGACCTCGTCCAGCGTGTTGAGGAACGAGGTCTCGTCATAGCCGTCGCGGTTCTTGCGGCCGCGGTTCTTCAGTCCCATGCGCGAGATGACGAGCACGTCACGGGCTATCTCGCGCAATGTCGTGTTGCGGAAGGGCGCCGAAATGCCCTGTTCCGGCACCGCGTTGCGCATTGCCAGCACTTCGTCGTAGCTCCAGCTCGAGGTCAGCGCCTCGGCCGCGTCGAGCGCAGCCGCATCATAGAGCAGCCCGACCCAGAAGGCCGGCAGCGCGCAGATGCGCCGCCACGGCCCGCCATCGGCGCCGCGCATTTCGAGAAAGCGCTTCAGCCGCACATCCGGGAACAGCGTCGAGAGATGGTTCGCCCAGTCGCCCATCGTCGGCAGCCCGTCCGGCAGGTCGTTGCGGGCAGCACCCGCCATGAACTGGCGGAAGGTGATGTGCGTCATGTCGTGGTATTGGCCATCGCGGATGACGAAATACATCGGCACGTCGAGCGCCCATTCGACATAATCGGCAAAGCCGAAATCGGGCGAGAAGCAGAATTCGAGCAGGCCGGAGCGCTGATTGTCGGTGTCGCGCCAGATCTCGCCGCGCCAGCTCTGCAGGCCGTTCGGCCGGCTTTCGGTGAAGGGCGAGTTGGCAAACAGCGCCGTCGACAGCGGCTGCAGCTTCAGCGACACCTGCATCTTGCGGCGCATGTCGGCTTCGCTTTCGAAGTCGAGGTTCACCTGGATCGTGCAGGTCCGGTACATCATGTCGAGACCTTTGGTGCCGACCTTGGGCATGTAGCGGGTCATGATCTCGTAGCGCGATTTCGGCATCTTCGGCGTCTCGGCCAGTGACCATTTCGGGCTGCCGCCAAGGCCGAGAAAACGAATGCCCATCGGTTCGGCGATCTCGCGCACCTGCGCCAGATGCGCATTGCCTTCGCGGCAGGTCTGGTGGATCGTCTCCAGCGGCGCGCCGGACAGCTCGAACTGGCCGCCGGGCTCCAGCGAGATCGCGCCCTGGCCGGTCGGCTCGACCAGGCCGATGATGCGGCCGGCATCCATGATCGGGTCCCAGCCGAGTTTGTCCTGCATGCCTTCGAGGATGGCGCGGATGCCGCGCTCGCCGCCATAGGGCACCGGCGCATTGCCGTCGACATAGAACGGGAATTTCTCGTGCTCGGTGCCGATGCGCCATTTGTCGCGCGGCTTGTTGCCTTCGGCCAGGTGCTCGACGAGTTCGTCGACGCTTTCTATCGGCCGGAAATCGGTTGTATCGCGCGCCATAGGAGCCCTCCGCACATGACCCTGAAAATCGGCTTCGATTTTCGGAACGGATCAGGTGCCCAATCAAATGCTACAGCGTCCTTTGCGCGCCCGAAAGGACACGCGGCCGCTGCCGGCGCTAGATGGACGAAATGTCAGTAGCCGATCAAGCGAAAAATCCTGAGCCAGCGGGTAATTGGAATTGATCACCAATCGCCGATTGTCGCCTGGATCAGCGCCAGTGCCGCCACCGCCGCCGTATCCGCTCGCAGGATGCGCGGCCCGAGCGGAATCGCGGTAACGAAAGGCAGCGCTCTCAGCATCTTGCGTTCCTCGTCGGAAAAGCCGCCCTCCGGTCCGACCAGCAGGCCGAGCTTTCTCTCCCGCACCGCCTGCAATGCCGGCAGGGGATTGTTGGTCGATGCATCCTCGTCGCAGAAGATCAGCCGCCGCTCGCCGTCCCAGTTGCTGAGCAGGCGCTCGAATTTTTCCGCTTCGCGCAGCTCTGGCACCGCCAATATGCCGCATTGCTCGGCCGCCTCGACGACATTGGCGCGCAGGCGCTCGATGCCGGGTTTTGCCACCTGCGTATGCTGGGTGATGACCGGCTGCAGGATGCCAGCGCCCATCTCGACCGCCTTTTGCACGAGGTAGTCGAGCCGCCCCTGCTTCAGCGGCGCGAAGCAATAGACGAGATCGGGCAACGGCGGCTGCGGCCGCTGCAATGCCAGCAACCTCAGGCGCAACGCCTTCTTCGACTTCGTGGCGATCGCCGCCGACCATTCGCCGTCGCGGCCGTTGAAGACCAGAATTTCGGCGCCTTCGCCGAGCCGCAGCACGTGCGAGAGATAATGGCTCTGCTGCGGGCCGACGTCGAACTCGATGTCCGGTCCAAGCCCGTCCGGCACGAACAGCCGCTGCATCTTGTAATTGGCGCGCATCGCCGAGGAATGGGCGAGGCCATCGCCGGCGTCAAGCCTCCGCGCTGGCGTGCCAGACAGGTCTGTAGCCACGCTTCAGCACGGAAACAGTTGTCGCCGGCGTGAGCATGCCGATTGGACCGTCGGTAAAACCGCCGAACCCCACCGGTTCGCCATAACCGCCGAAACTCCAGGGCAGCGCGGCGCCGTCAAACAGGGCGTACGCCCTGTTTGCTGACGAGATCATCGTGCCGTCCGGCAAGTCCGCAAGCGCTTCCGGTTCCAGTCTCGTCGCCCGCCCGCCCGATGCCAGGCGCTCCTTGTGCAGGCGCTTGTCGAGCTGCGGCGCGCGTGACTCGGCAATGCCGAAGGCGTCGCCGAAACGCCGGACAAAATCCCTGGCCCGCTCGCGCCGGCAGAAGAAGCAGGGACGGTGGCCGGCGGCAAGTGCCGTCACCTCGTCGAGGAAAAACAGCTCGGTCCAGCCGGCCTTGCCGCCAGCCCGGTTGCGCCCCATCGGCTCGCGCCGCACGTTGCCGAATTCGCAGACGCAGATGATCCAGGCTTGCAGCGCCCAGCGCTTCTTCAACAGCGTTCTCGTCTCGGGGTCGTGAATGATGCCGCGATTGCCCATGAACAGGCCGCGCTCCGGCACGGCATGGATGGCGCCGAACGGGTCGACCCGGTTTTGCAGTGGCATAGGCGTTCCCTGTTGGCTGCAATGCTGGCGCCATGATATCGCTCGTTGCATCAATTTCATGTCAGCAGGTTTCGATGCGGGTCTTGGTTGTCCAGAACTTCGACAATGAGGGCCTTGGCCAGATCGGCGCGGCGCTTGTCGAGGCGGGCGTCGATGTCGACCTGCGCCGTCCCTACTGCGGCGACGCGCTGCCGCAAGATAGCGGCGGGCATGACGCCATGGTGGTGCTCGGCGGCGCGCAGAATGCGCTGGACGACGAGCTCTGTCCTTATTTTCCTGGCCTGCTCGACCTGACGCGCGACTTTGCCGAGAGGGATCGCGCGGTGCTTGGTATCTGCCTCGGCAGCCAGTTGGTCGCGCGCGCCTTTGGCGGCGAGAACCAGATCGGCGGCGCGTCGGAGTTCGGCTGGCACGAGGTCGCGCTCACCGCGGCGGCGCAGGCCGATCCGGTGCTCGCCGCCTTGCCTGAAAAATTCCCGATCTTCGAATGGCACGACGACACCTTTGTCTTGCCCGAGACTGCCGTGCGGCTGGCCGGCAACGCCGTCGCCGAGAACCAGGCGTTCCGCATCGGCCGCGCCGTCTATGGCTTTCAGTTCCATTTCGAGGCCGACCGGCCGATGGTTCGCGACTGGAGCACGTCCTTCGCACCGCTGATCGCCGAACGCCATCCGGATTGGGCCGTCCGGCTCGACGACGAAATGGCCCGCAACGGACCGCAAGCCGATGCCGCCGGCCTGGCCATCGCCCGCGCCTGGGTGGCGACGATCTGACGGCTCATACAGCCAACGTTGCCTATTTGGCGACGTTGCATATTTGGCACGCGGCGGCAAATCCGCCGGGGATAACGCGTTTCATCCTTGGCCTGTGTC
The DNA here is from genome assembly GCF_040319065.1 of Mesorhizobium sp. M0968. Lineage (NCBI taxonomy): Bacteria > Pseudomonadati > Pseudomonadota > Alphaproteobacteria > Hyphomicrobiales > Phyllobacteriaceae > Mesorhizobium > Mesorhizobium sp. M0968. Next base: position 26,731 of record NZ_JAMYNL010000019.1, on the reverse strand, counting down.
TGTCCGCCAGCCTAAAAGGCGCGCGCTCTGCATCTCGCGTGCAACCGCGATGAACCTTTCCTGTGACCCGCGCGACACACCACCGATACAGAACATGCCTAGAAGCGCGAAACCGTCCGACATTTGCGACGTATTTTGCGTTTCAACGCATTGGTAACCCGCTCGTGCATAGATGCAGGAAGCTCAACAAGAGATGACGTCCGTGAAAGCAGCCTTTTTGTCCTTTGTCATGTTGTCGGCTATCGTCTTGTGCGGCCTCGGCATTTATTCCGCCGACGCGGCCAACGACCACAATGCCGTTGACGGCTACGGCGTCACCGCCGCGCTTCGCTAGCCTCTCTGCTCATAATCCCACGCGTTTCCTACGCTCGCTCACCCGTCACTGTCAGGATATGCTTGTCCGCGCCGTCCACCACGAGCGCGGTGAGGTTTCCCGACTGCCAGGCGAGGGTGTCGACATTGACGCGGTTGCCGGTGATTTCGGCCTTGGGCACCGGCGTATGACCGTGCACCACGATCTTCGGATGAAGGCCGGTGTGGTCGTGGAAGACCTCGCGGATCCAGATCAGGTCCTGCCGGCTCTGGCTTTCCAGCGCAACGCCGGGCCGGATGCCGGCATGGCAGAAGAAGAAGTCGCCGAACGTCACTGAGAAGGGCAGCGAGCGCAGGAACTCGACATGGTTCTGCGGCACCGCCTCGACCAGTGCGGCGTGCCCTTGCCGCAGTGCCGCATCGGCGCGGCCAAACCAGGCGCTGCTCCCACCGAGCGACACGCCATAGGATAGCGCCGTCTGGATGCCGCCATAGCGCATGAACAGCCCGTCCGGATCGGGGACATCGAGAAAATCGAGAAAGCCGAGATCATGATTTCCGGCGAGCATCAGGTGACGCGGATCGCGTCTTTGCGCGTCGATCAGGAAATCGATGACGCCCCTGGAGTCCGGGCCGCGATCGACATAGTCGCCGAGATGGATCACGCGCCAATCGGCCGACGGCCTTTGACCGAGCTCCGCCTCGATCCGCCGGTGCATGGCGGTCAGCAAATCGAGCCGGCCGTGCACATCGCCGATCGCGTAAAGGCGCATGCCTTGCGGTCCGCGCGCCTCGTAGAAACTGATGCCGGGCTCCGTCAATGCCTGCGTCGCCTCCGTGGTCATGCCGTCACGGGACTTTAGCGCCGAAGCTGATCCTTGCCCATGTCGGTGACCAGGCGCTTTCCGCACAGAGCCAGCGTTATGTCCATCTCCTTGCGGATGATTTCCAGCGCCTTGGTAACCCCTTCCTTGCCGAGTGCGCCGAGGCCGTACAGGAAAGGCCGGCCGATATAGGTGCCCTTGGCGCCGAGGCACAGTGCCTTGAGCACGTCCTGGCCGGAACGGATGCCGCCGTCCATATGCACCTCGATCGCGTCGCCGACGGCGTCGGCGATCTCTTCGAGCGCCATGATCGACGACGAGGCGCCGTCGAGCTGGCGGCCGCCATGGTTGGAAACGATGATCGCGTCGGCGCCTGTCCTGGCCGCCATCAGCGCATCCTCCTTGTCGAGTATGCCTTTCAGGATCAGCTTGCCGCCCCAGCGCTCCTTGATCCAGGCGACGTCCTTCCACGACAGATGCGGATCGAACTGCTCCTTCGTCCACGACGACAGCGAGGCGAGGTCGCCGACGCCCTTGGCATGGCCGACGATGTTGCGGAAGCTCCGGCGCTTGGTCCCGGCCATGCCGACGCACCAGCGCGGCCTGGTCGCCATCTGCCACAGGTGCTTCGGCGTCATCCGCGGCGGCGCCGAAAGCCCGTTGCGGATATCCTTGTGGCGCTGACCGAGGATCTGCAGGTCGAGCGTCAGCACCAGCGCCGAACATTTCGCCGCCTTTGCGCGGTCGATCAAATCGAAGACGAAATCCTTGTCGCGCAGCACATAGAGCTGGAACCAGAACGGCTTCCTGGTCACCGACGCGACATCCTCGATCGAGCAGATGCTCATTGTCGACAGCGTGAACGGCACACCGAATTCTTCCGCCGCCTGGGCCGCCAGCATCTCGCCGTCCGGATGCTGCATGCCGGTCATCCCGGTCGGCGCCAGCGCCACTGGCATCGTCACCTTCTCGCCGATCATGGTCGATTCCAGCGAGCGGTTATCCATGTCGACCAGCACGCGCTGGCGGAACTTGATCTTCTGGAAATCTTCCTCGTTGGCCCGGTAGGTGCTTTCGGTCCAGGCGCCGGAATCGGCGTAGTCGAAGAACATCTTCGGCACGCGGCGGCGTGCCAGGTCCTTGAGGTCGGCGATGGTGAGAATGCTGCTCATGGATCTCTTTCCGCTGGTTCTTCGCTGGTTCGTCGTTGAATTTTTCTGAGCGGGGCCTACGGCTGTTTTCTTGCCGCCTCGCCGTCACCGGGCTCGGAGCGCTGCCTGAGCCTCAGCCGCGACACGCGCTGCCAGTCGCCGCTGCGCTCGGCCTCGGCCATCGATCGTTCGACGTAGGAGATGTGGTCCATCGCCGCCTGCCGCGCCGCAGCCGGATCGCCGGCCTTAACCGCCGCATAGATTGCCCGGTGCTGCGAAAGCAGCGCCTCGCGCGCGCCCGGCACGTTGAACACCAGCCGCCGGTTCTGGAATACGCCTTCCGACAGCAGCCGATAGCAGGAGCGCAGCGTGTGCAGCAGGATGATGTTGTGCGCGCATTCGCAGATCGCGTGGTGGAACTCGACATCGATTTCCGCCTCGTCGTCGAAATTGCCGGTCCGGTGCGCCTCGTCCATACGTGCCATGATGCGGTCGAGCAGCGCCAGATCGTCCGATGTGGCACGCCGCGCCGCATATTCCGCCGCCACCGCCTCGATCTCGCGGCGGTACTCCAGATAGTCGGTCACCGCCTTGCGGTGCATCGAGATCAGGTCGGTCACCGGCTTGGTGAACAGCTGGCCGATGACATCGGCGACATGGGTGCCGCCGCCCGGCCGTGTCGTCAACAGCCCGCGCCCTTCCAAGGCTTTCAAGGCATCGCGCAGGATCGGCCGCGACACCTCGAACTGGCGCGCCAGTTCGCGCTCGCCCGGCAGCCGGTCGCCGGTGCGCAGGACGCCTTCGAGGATCAGGCTCTCGATCTGCTGCACCACCTCGTCGGCGGTGCGCGAATGCTCGATCCGGGAGAAAATGTCGCTCAAACGGGATGCCTGGGGGTTGAACCGATGTCGCGCAAGATAAAGCCGGCGTCGCCAACTGGTCAAATTATTTATCCAATTCGCCGGGGGCCGGGTCCGCTTCACAGCCGCGGCGCCATATCATCTTCAGCTAAATTGGGCGTTTGCGTCCCCTGGCGATTGCCTCTAGAGGGACATCATTGCCAAAGGGCTCACAGAAGCCCGGGGGACCAGCCGTGCCAGACGCCGAGCCTTCCAACCTCGAATTCCAGCTGCGCGCCAAAGCCGTGGGCGGCACCGTCATGGGCTTTCCGGCGCATGAAGGTCGGCCGGGCGCGCTCGGCGAGGTCCACGCCCGGCCGCAGCCGCTGGTCGAAAAGCCGCGCGTGCTGGTGCAGCTTTCCTTCATGACCGAAGCTGGATCCGGGATCGATCAGGCCGTGCTTTCCGAATTGTCGCGACGCCTCGGCATCGCCGCGCCCGACCCTCACGCCCGCCACCACGCGATGAAATGGGGCAAGGGCTCGCTGCGCTGGGAACGCCACACGGAATTCTCGACCTATCTCTGGGAAGGCCCGCTCGGCGAAAACGGCAGGGGGCAAGAGGACACACCCTTCGGCAACGGGTTTTCGCCGCCGGGCACGGTGATTTCCGGCATCAGGCTGGAGATCCGCAAATGGACGCCGGCGAACGAAAAACTGATCGCCGGCTTCGACCCGACCAGCCTGTGCTATTCGCTGGTCGAGCGCGGCAACGCGGCCATCGTCACCGATTTCCGTCAGGATGGCGACGGCTTGACCCGAATGCTGGTGCTCGACCGCGGCCTGACCCCGGCGCGCACCGGGGCACTGTCGCAGCGGCTGATCGACATCGAGACCTACCGCACGCTGGCCATGCTTGGGCTGCCGCTGGCCCTGACGCTGTCCGGTCGGGCCCGCCGCATCGAAGACAGGCTGGCCCAGACCACGTTGGAAATGAAGGTCGCCGAGACCCGCGACAGCCAGACGCTGCTTGCCGACTTGACCGAACTGGCCGCCGAGCTGGAGGCCGATGCCGCCTCCAGCCTCTACCGCTTCGGCGCCAGCCGCGCCTATGACGGCATCGTGCGCGAACGGCTGGAGGCGCTCGACGAAGAGGCGGTGCCCGGCTACGACACCTGGGGCGGTTTTCTGCAGCGCCGCGTGGCGCCGGCGATGCGTACCTGCCGTTCGGTCGAGGAGCGTCAGGCCAATCTGTCGACGAAGCTCACCCGTGCCACCACACTGCTGCGCACCTGGGTCGACGTCGAGGTCGAGAAGCAGAACCGCGATCTTTTGGCGTCGATGAACAATCGCGCCCGCCTGCAATTGCGGCTGCAGCAGACGGTGGAGGGGCTCTCGGTCGCCGCGGTTTCCTACTATGTCGTCGGCCTCATCGGCTACGTCGCCAAGGGCGCCTCGATCTTCGGCCATGCCTTCGCGCCGGAAATGGTCACCGCCGCCTCGGTGCCGCTCGCCGTCGTGCTCGTCTGGTGGGGCGTGCGCCGCGTCCGCCGCATGCACTCCGAACCAGGCAAGCAGCCGGGCGAGTAATGTGGGGCGCAGCGGCAGATTGCCGCTGCGGAAGGCTGTCCCGGCCATAGGCCTCTCATCCCGGCCAACGCGGCATTTGCAAGCGACCACTGTCGCTGGTAAAAGATTTTTACCAGTCGATCGAAGGAGGCTGTCGATGTCCGGCCTTGCCATGCCGAAACCAGACGACGCCACGATGCGCCGGCGCGACGAGATCGTCGCCGATATGCGCATCATGGTGCCGGGCGAGGGCGTCGTCGACGCCGCCAATGCCATGCGCGCCTTCGAGAGCGACGGGCTCACCGCCTACCGGCAATTGCCGCTCGTCGTTGTACTGCCGCAAACCGTGGCCCAGGTGTCGCGGGTGCTGAAATATTGCAGCGACCGCAACATCCGCGTCGTGCCGCGCGGCTCCGGCACCTCGCTCTCCGGCGGTGCGCTGCCGCTCGAAGACGCGGTGCTGCTGGTGATGAGCCGCTTCAACCGCATCCTCGAGATCGATTTTCAGAACCGCGTCGTCGTCGCCCAGCCCGGCGTCACCAATCTCGGCATCACCACCGCCGTCGAGCAGGAGGGCTTCTATTACGCCCCCGATCCATCCTCCCAGATCGCCTGCTCGATCGGCGGCAATGTCGCGGAAAATTCCGGCGGCGTGCACTGCCTGAAATACGGTCTCACCGCCAACAATGTGCTCGGCATCGAGATGGTGCTGATGAATGGCGAGGTGGTGCGCCTCGGCGGCAGCCATCTCGACGCGGAAGGCTACGACCTGCTCGGCGTCATGACCGGCTCCGAAGGACTGCTCGGCGTCGTAACCGAGGTCACCGTACGCATCCTGAAGAAGCCGGAGACGGCGCGTGCCCTGCTGATCGGTTTCCCGACCAGCGAGCAGGCCGGCCAATGCGTTGCCGACATCATCGGCGCCGGCATCATTCCGGGCGGCATGGAGATGATGGACCGTCCGGCCATCCACGCCGCCGAGGATTTCGTCCAGGCCGGCTATCCCCTGGACGTCGAGGCGCTGCTGATCGTCGAGCTGGACGGGCCGGGTGTCGAGGTCGACCATCTGATCGGCCTGGTCGAAGCCATCGCCTATAGGAACGGCTCGACCACATGCCGCACGTCGCAGTCGGAACAGGAGCGGCTGAGCTTCTGGGCCGGCCGCAAGGCGGCGTTCCCGGCGGTCGGCCGCATCTCGCCCGACTACTACTGCATGGACGGCACCATCCCGCGCAAGGAACTGCCGCGCGTGCTCGCCGGCATGCGCGAACTGTCGCAGAAATACGGGCTCGGCGTCGCCAATGTCTTCCACGCCGGCGACGGCAATCTGCACCCGCTCATCCTCTATGACGCCAACGTGCCGGGCGAACTCGACAAGGCGGAGAGTTTCGGCGCCGACATATTGCGGCTCTGCGTCAAGGTCGGTGGCGTGCTGACCGGAGAGCACGGGGTCGGCATCGAGAAGCGCGACCTGATGCCGGAAATGTTCAACCAGATCGACCTCGACCAGCAGATGCGCGTCAAATGCGCCTTCGACCCCAACCATCTTTTGAATCCCGGCAAGGTCTTCCCGCAATTGAGGCGATGCGCCGAGCTCGGGCGGATGCACGTGCATCGCGGCCAAGTGGCGTTTCCGGACATTCCGAGGTTTTGAGCGCGTATGTTAGCGCTTGAACACCCCCCTCTGTCCTGCCGGACTTCTCCCCCTCAAGGGGGGAGATTGGCAGCTTCGGCGCCTCGCCCTCCCGTTAACACTGGAGATTGGCGAAGCCCGACGCAGCATCCGATCTCCCCCCTTGAGGGGGAGATGTCCCGCAGGACAGAGGGGGGCGCGAAGGAACACGACGTTCCCGCATTTGCAAATGCCGCGTCCGTTCTATGACCACCTTCACCCCGTCAACAGCCGCGGAAACCGTATCCACCGTCGCTTGGGCGGCCGCGGAAGACTCGCCGCTCGAAATCCTCGGCCACGGCTCCAAGCGCGGTATCGGCCGGCCGCAGCAGAGCGAGCATACGCTCGACCTTTCCAAACTCTCCGGCGTCATGCTTTACGAGCCGGCCGAACTGGTGCTGTCGGCAAAAGCCGGCACGCCGCTGGCCGAAATCGAAAGCCTGCTTGCCGAAAACGGCCAGCAACTTGCCTTCGAACCGATGGATTACGGCCCGCTGCTCGGCGGTGAGCCAGCGCGAGGCACGATCGGCGGCGCACTCGCCGCGAACCTTTCCGGCCCGCGCCGGCTGAAGGTGGGTGCTGCGCGCGACCATATCCTCGGCATAGCGGCCGTTTCCGGGCGCGGCGAGGCCTTCAAGTCGGGCGGCCGCGTCGTCAAGAACGTCACCGGCTACGATCTGTCCAAGCTGATGGCCAACAGCTGGGGCACGCTGGCGGTGCTCACGGACGTCACCTTCAAGGTGCTGCCTGCTGCCGAGACCGAAGTCACGCTTGCCATCCGCGGCCTGCTCGACGATCACGCCGCCGCCGCCATGGCGCTGGCGCTGGGTTCCAGCGCCGAAGTGTCGAGTGCTGCCCATCTTCCCGAACGGGTCGCAGCCAGGGTCGCCGGCGGCAGTCTCGGCAGCGATGCCGCGACGCTGCTGCGCATCGAGGGCTTCGGCCCGTCGGTCGCTTACCGCATTGCCGCGCTGAAAGACCTGCTGAAAAACGCTGGGCCGCTGCAGGAGATTTCCGGTTCGGTCTCGTACTCGGTCTGGCGCGGTGTCCGCGACTGCGCGCCGTTCGCCGATGGCAGCGAAAGGCCGGTGTGGCGCGTCTCGATGGCGCCGTCGCGGGGCCACCAGATGGTGCTGGCGCTGCGCATGCAGGCCCCGGTCGAAGCCTTCTATGATTGGCAGGGCGGGCTGATCTGGCTGCGCATGCAGCAGGACGATCCCGAGGCTGGCCTGTTGCGCGGCCTGATCAGAAGACATGGCGGCGGCCATGCGACGCTGGTGCGCGCAACCCCTTCGCACCGCGCCGCCGTACCGGTGTTCGAACCGCAAGCGCCGCAACTGGCAGCACTGTCGGCGCGGCTGAAGGCCGAATTCGACCCGAAGAATATCCTCAATCCCGGCCGTATGGCGCCGGGCGCAAGCTCTGCTACTCTCGCGCCGGCAACCGAGGGAGGAGCACAATGAGCGATCCAGGCCAAAACGGTACGTCACGCCAGACCGACCGCTGGCTGGAGCCCGGCCCGACCAACGCGCTGGTCATCTACATCCTCTATCTCGCCGGCCTGGCCATCGGCGTCAGCGGCATTGTCGGCATCGTCCTGGCCTATATCAATCGCGGCAAGGCCGGCGGCTTCGTCGAAAGCCATTACACATTCCTGATCCGCACCTTCTGGATCGGCCTGCTCTATGCACTGATCTCGGCGCTGCTGATGATCGTGGTCATCGGTGTCGTGCTGATGGTTGCCGTTGCCGTCTGGTTCATCGCCCGCTGCATTCTCGGCCTGCAGGCGCTGCAGCGCGGCGAGGCGGTCAAGAACCCGGAAAGCTGGCTTCTGGGATTATGAGCATGATCCCCAAAACTGGGTACCGGTTTTGGGAAAGGATCATGCTCAAACGGTAGGGATTCGTTTACGTGCAGACCAATTTCTCAGCTGCCCAGCTCGCCGATCCGCATGTCGCGGAATCGGAGAAGATCCTGCGCAAATGCGTGCATTGCGGCTTCTGCACCGCCACCTGCCCGACCTATGTGACGCTCGGCAACGAACTGGATTCGCCGCGCGGCCGGATTTATCTGATCAAGGACATGCTGGAAAACGGACGGCCGGCCGACAAGCAGATCGTCACCCATATCGACCGCTGCCTGTCCTGCCTCGCCTGCATGACCACCTGCCCGTCGGGCGTCAACTACATGCATCTGGTCGACCACGCCCGCGTCCATATCGAGGAGACCTACAAGCGTCCGCTGGCCGATCGCCTGACACGCGCCATGCTGGCCTTCGTGCTGCCCTACCCCTCGCGTTTCCGCGCGGCGCTCAAGCTGGCGAAGCTCGGCCAGCCATTCGCCGGCCTGTTTGAGAAAATCCAGGCATTGAAGCCTTTGGGCGCGATGTTGAAGCTGGCCCCGGCGTCGGTCCCGGCAGTCTCGCCGATGGCCTCGCCGGGCGTCCATGCCGGGCAGGGCGCGAAGAAAAATGGCCGCGTCGCCATCCTCACCGGCTGCGCGCAATCCGTGCTCGATCCCGGCATCAACGACACGACGATTTCGCTGCTGACCCGGCTTGGCGTTGAGGTCGTGGTGGCCGAGGGCGAGGGCTGCTGCGGCGCGCTGGTGCATCATATGGGGCGCGAGGACGCTGCCTTGGCGTCGGCCCGACGGAACGTCGACGCCTGGACGCGCGCCATCGAGCAGGGCGGACTCGACGCCATCGTCATCACCGCATCCGGGTGCGGCACCACCATCAAGGATTACGGCTTCATGCTGCGCCTCGATCCGGCCTATGCCGACAAGGCTGCGCGGGTCTCGGCGCTGGCCAGGGACATCACCGAATATCTGGGAAGCCTCGACCTGCCCGAGCCGGTCCGCAAGCCGGGCACCATCGTCGCCTATCACTCAGCCTGCTCGATGCAGCACGGCCAGAAGATCACCCGCCAGCCGAAGGAGCTTCTGGCCAGAGCCGGCTTCGTCGTGCGCGAGCCGCGCGAAGGGCATTTGTGCTGCGGTTCGGCCGGCACCTACAACATCCTGCAGCCCGAGATTTCGGCGACGTTGCGCGACCGCAAGGTCAGGAATATCGAGGCGACCGGTGCTGAAATCGTCGCCACCGGCAATATCGGCTGCATCACCCAGATCGCTTCCGCCGCCAAGCTGCCGGTGGTGCATACGATAAAGCTGCTCGACTGGGCCTATGGCGGCGAGCCGCCAAAATTGGTTTGATTGCTGCGCACCTGCCGATGAGACTGCCGAGATGCCCAACCCAAAGTCCGAAGAGATTGGAACCGTCGTTCGGCTGCTGTCGGACAGATCGCCGGCGACGTTCCAGGCCAGCTATGGCGAATGCCAGACAATCATCGCTCGTCATCTCAAGGATGGGTCCGAATTCCTGTTTGCGCTCATAAAGGCAGCGGTAGAAGCCGACGTCCAGCAAGACAATCTGATTATCGACGCCGTTTCGTTTCTCGACGACGCGCATTTGGCTCGTCTGGCATTTTTCCTGCAAGAGGAAGTGAAACGCGGAATAGACGTGGAGGATCTGCTGGCTCACGTCGCCTTGCAGGCGCCGGAATTGTTTCCAGACAGTACCTTGGGCGACATTCCCGATTTCGCAGACTGGCTGACGCATGATGATCCTCGTTCGCCGCCGGCATGTCATCATTTCAGCTTTGAGGAAGGCGCTCCGAGCGACATGTCTTTTCCGACGCATCGCCATCATCCTACCTGGCATCTGCCGGCGACTGGCAGGCCACTTACGGTCGGCGGCGAAGGATCGGCAGTGTGCCCGACCTGTCGAGAGCGACTGATACATCTGATTACGCTGGACGATCTTGGGAATGAGCTGACGATGCCTCTTCCCAGACTCCGTATCGAGACCTGTACGAATTCTCTCGAACCGACCTATTATTCCCACGACGCTGCCGGTGTGCCGACGCCGATCGCGCCTCTGCATTCGCCCTACATTGAGAGGCCTGCAAAAGCCGCCGAGAAAAGAACTGTTCGGTTGGCACCGACGCCTAAACGGTGGCTCAGGCAGTCGTACGGGATAAGCAATTCAAGGCAAAACCTGTTTCGGCTTGGTGGGCTGCCGTCATGGATTCAGGGACCGCAGTTTCCAGTCGTTCCCGGAACGGACCGGGAAATGAAATTTCTTCTTCAGTTCGATTCACTCGCCGGTTTCTTCTGGGGCAGCGGCGGCGTGCTCTACGTCTTCTGGGATGACGAGTCCCGGATCACCTGCCATGTGCCGCAATGCACGTGACGAAGGCGCCTACTCCGCCGCCAGCCGGTCTGCCGTGCCGTAGGTTGCCTGATAGCGGGCACGCTGCCGGCTGAGGGCCACCATCGTGTTGCGCAGCAGGATCGCCACCGTGATCGGGCCGACGCCGCCCGGCACCGGCGTGATCCACGACGCGACATGCCTGACGCTCTCGGCATCGACGTCGCCGACGATGCGGCTCTCGCCGTCCGGCCCGATTTCCGAATTGATGCCGATATCGATGACGGCGGCGCCCGGCTTGACCATGTCGGCCTTGATCAGCCGCGGTTTGCCGACCGCGACGAACAGTGCGTCGGCGCGGCGTGCGTGTGCCGCCACCGAACGCGTCATGTGGTGACAGACGGTCACCGTCGCGCCTTCGCTCATCAAGAGGAACGCGATCGGCTTGCCGACGATCTCGGAATGGCCGACGACCACCACCTCGAGCCCCTTGAGGTCGAGGCCGGTTTCCCTGAGCAGTTCGACCGAAGCGGCGGCGGTGCAGGGCGCCAGGTCGAGCTGGTTGTAGACGATGTTGCCGATCGAGGCCGGATGCATGCCCTCGACATCCTTGAGCGGATGCACCGCCGCCTGCAGCGTCTTGATCGGAATGTGCACCGGCACCGGCCGCTGGATGATGATGCCGGTGACGCGCGGGTCGGCGTTAAGCCCGTGGATTGCCGCTTCCAGCTCGCCGGCGGTGATGTCGGCGCGAAAGCGCCTTTCCTCGAAGCCGATGCCGGCCAACCCGGCCTTGGCGCGCTGGTTGCGGACATAGACGTCGACTGCGGCGGTATCGCCGACGGTGACCGACACCAGCTTGGGCGGAAAGCCTTCGGCGGTGGCGATCGCCGCGTCCTCGCGCACGCCGGCGATGATGCGTTGAGCAACCGGGCCGCCTCTGAGATAGCGGCTGTCGTCGGAAAGGGACATCGGGATGGGGCCTTTAGCTGGATTTTAGCCGCCACATAGCAAAGCAACCGCGAAAAGGCAGCGCGAAAAGCGAACCGCCATGCCGGTCGCGCGACGTGCCGGCAAAATCTTCCCGTCAATTCCTGCTGGCGGAAACAAAAAGGGCAGCACGGCTTGCCGCGCTGCCCTTTCGTGACTGGCCGCATCCCCACACGGCCCGTCCCCCGTTATTCAATGCTCCCGAGGCTTCTGAGCAGAATCATCGATGAGGTCAACCGCAGATTACATGACTACAACCGTCGTGCCAACATTGACCCGCTCGTAAAGGTCGACCACGTCCTCGTTGCGCATGCGGATGCAGCCCGACGACACCGCGCCGCCGATCGTCCAGGGCTGATTGGTGCCGTGGATACGGTACTCGGTCGAGCCGAGATAGAGCGCGCGTGCGCCGAGCGGGTTTTCCATGCCGCCGGCGAGATAGGTCGGCAGATAACGGCCCTTGGCGGCTTCGCGGGCGATCATCACCGCCGGCGGCCGCCAATCCGGCCAGACGCGCTTGTTGGTGATCTTGTGGGTGCCGGACCATTCGAAGCCCGGCTTGCCGGTGCCGACGCCATAACGCCGCGCCTTACCGTTCTTCCCGACCAGATAGAGGAAATTCTCTCGCGTATCGATGACGATCGTGCCCGGCTTCTGCGGGCCGTCATAGGCGACTTCCTGCGGCAGATAGATCGGGTCGATCTGCGGCCGCATCACCATGCGCTTGGCCGGCGCCTGCACCGCTGCGGTGCGCAGCTGATCGGGTTCGGCCAGCCGCCGGTAGCGCCGTTGCGGCTGCGCCTCTTGCCGGCTCTGCCGCACGATGCCCGGGGCATGGCCGAGCTGCAGCACCCAGGGTGCCGAAAGATCCGGGCTGACCACCACCGGCGGCCTCTCCGCATAGCGGTCGTTGGCATTGGCGGCGCCGGCAGCAAGTACGGCCGCGGCGCCGAACAGTGGGAACAAGAATGTCTTCATCGCAACGCACCTTGATCGTCGAACATGCCGGGGTGCAAAGCCTCCCCGATTTCGCCGACATTGGGCGCGAAGCGGCAACCGAAACATGAATCGGAATGTGTAAAATGCCGATCTGTCAGTAAAGCTTTTGGTGTGGTTACCGCCCGGTTCAGGAATCTGGTAAAGCCGCGGTAAAGGCCGCGTCAAAACGCGTTAACGCCAAGATACGAACGGAATTCCGCCATGGATGAAAAGACAGGTCTGCTTGCCGGTCCCGACGGCATCGCCCGCTGCTTCTGGCACGGCAACCTGCCGGATTATCTGCACTACCACGACCACGAATGGGGCCGGCCGGTCGCCGACGACCGCCGCCTGTTCGAGAAGATCTGCCTCGAAGGTTTTCAGTCGGGCCTGTCCTGGCTGACCATATTGCGCAAGCGCGACAATTTCCGCGAGGCGTTTGCCGGCTTCGATGTCGACAAGATCGCCGCCTTCACCGACGCCGATGTCGATCGCCTGCTCGGCAATGCCGGCATCATCCGCCATCGCGGCAAGATCGTCTCGACCATCAACAACGCCAAGCGCGCCCGCGAACTCATCGACGAGGCCGGCTCGCTGGCCGCCTGGTTCTGGAAGTTCGAGCCCGGCCCGCACGAGCGGCCCGAGATCGTCGACCTCGCGCATTTGCGCGCCAATCCGACGACGGCCGTCTCGGTCCGCATTTCGAAAGAGCTGAAGAAGCGCGGCTGGAGCTTTGTCGGCCCGACCACCGTCTACGCCTTCATGCAGGCGATGGGGCTGGTCAACGACCATCTCGAGGGCTGCGTCTGCCGCGAACCGGTCGAGGCGGAACGGAAAGCGTTCAAGCGGCCGAAATAGCGGCTCAGGCGCCGCCGGCGCCGGCGAGGAAAAACCCGGCAAGGATGGCCGCCAGCGCGGCGAACACCGGATAGATCACCAGCAGTCCGGTCATCAGCACGTCGCGCATCGTCGGTCCGCTGCGCTGTTGCGCCGCGATCTCGAACGGTCCGGCGATTTGCTTCGTATTCGGCGCATAACCATCGGCCGGCCGCAGCCGGACCGAGGCGTCGCGTGCGCCACTATCGATGATGTCGAACTTCTGTAGCGTGGCCATGGCCCCGAACCCCTTGTTTCGGCGCGCTTATCGGCCCGGATTGTGTCGGCACGATGCCGCGCGCATGGCACAATTGTTTCAGCTTCTTTTTCGCCTTTCCTTCTCCCCTTGTGGGAGAAGGTGGCTCGGCGCGCAGCGCCGAGACGGTTGAGGGGTGTTGGAAGAAATGAGGCGTCGGCGTTCCCTGGAACACCCCTCATCCGACCGAGCTTCGCTCGGCCACCTTCTCCCACAAGGGGAGAAGGAGAGCCGCAAACCCTTGCCTTCTCCGGGCTGCATCGGTAGGACACGCCGACCCGAAATAAGTCACCGTTTACATAGCAAAGTACCCATCCCATGGCCGACAAATCCGAAAAGATGAAAGCGCGGCTGCCGCGCGGCCTTGTCGACCGCGGCGCCGACGATCTGCGCGCCGTCGAGAAGATGATGGCGACGATCCGCTCGGTCTTTGAGCTCTACGGTTTCGAGCCGGTCGACCAGCCGCTGATCGAATACACCGACGCGCTCGGCAAGTTCCTGCCCGACCAGGACCGGCCGAACGAGGGCGTGTTCTCGTTCCAGGACGACGACGATCAATGGCTGTCGCTGCGCTACGACCTGACCGCGCCGATGGCGCGCTTTGTCGCCGAGAATTTCGAGCGCCTGCCGAAACCCTATCGCAGCTATCGCTCCGGCTGGGTGTTCCGCAACGAGAAGCCCGGTCCCGGCCGCTTCCGCCAGTTCATGCAGTTCGACGCCGACACGGTAGGCACGCCGGGTGTCGCCGCCGATGCCGAGATGGCGATGATGATGGCCGACGTGATGGAGGCGCTCGGCATCAAGCGCGGTGATTACGTCGTCCGCGTCAACAACCGCAAAGTGCTCGACGGCGTGCTCGAGGCGATCGGCCTCGGCGGCGACGAGAACGCTGGCCGCCGGCTGCAGGTGCTGCGGGCGATCGACAAGCTGGACAAGCTGGGCGTCGAGGGCGTGCGCCTGCTTTTGGGCGCGGGGCGCAAGGACGAGAGCGGTGATTTCACCAAAGGTGCCGGGCTGGGTAACGCGCAAATCGATGTTGTGATCAGCTATTTCACAGTCATGGCGCAGCATGATCCCGAACAAATTGTCCAGACACTGGGATCTATCACCCCAGGGCTCAGCAATCTTGTCGAGGAAAGGAAACTCGAACATCTCGGCATCACGAACGCCTCGTTTGTCGAGGGTCTCGCAGAGCTGGAGCAGATAAGAACCATGGTCGCACAAAGCGGCTACGGTGAGGATCGCATTCGCATCGATCCCTCCGTTGTGCGTGGCCTCGAATATTACACCGGCCCGGTCTACGAGGCCGAGCTGCTGGCCGAAATCCCCAACGAGGACGGCCAGATCGTGCGCTTCGGCTCGGTTGGCGGCGGCGGACGTTATGACGGCCTCGTCTCGCGCTTTCGTGGCGAGCCGGTGCCGGCGACCGGTTTTTCGATCGGCGTCTCGCGGCTGATGACGGCGCTGAAGAACCTCGGCAAGCTCGATACTTCCGATGTCATCGCGCCGGTCGTCGTGCTGACCATGGACAAGGACACGGAAAGCCTCGGCCGCTACCAGAAGATGGTGGCCGAGCTGCGCGCCGCCGGCATCCGCTCGGAAATGTATCTCGGCGGCGCCGGCATGAAGGCGCAGTTGAAATATGCCGACCGCCGCGGCAGCCCGGTCGCCGTCATCCAGGGCGGCGACGAGCGCGCCAAGGGCGAGGTGCAGATCAAGGACCTGATCGAAGGCGCGAAAATGTCGGCCGAGATCGCCGACAACGCCGAATGGCGCGCCGCACGACCGGCGCAGGTGACCGTGTCGCAAGGCGATCTGGTCGCCGAGGTGAAGAAGATACTGGCGGCGCAGGCCGAGGAGCGGGCGCGTGGCAAGTAGGGCGCCGCTTCCTTCTCCCCCTGGGGGAGAAGGTGGCCGAGCGAAGCTCGGTCGGATGAGGGGTGTTCCAGGGAACGCCGACGCCTCATTTCTTCCGGCACCCCTCATCCGTCTTGGCGCTTCGCGCCAATCCACCTTCTCCCACAGGGGGAGAAGGGAAGGGCGCCCGCCATGACCTCGCGCCCCGCCATCGCATCCGACATCACCAGCCTCTTCGCCGCGCGCAACACCCATGCGGTCGAGGTCGCTGTGCTGCAGCCGGCCGATCCGTTCCTCGACATGGCTGGCGAGGATTTGCGGCGCCGCATCTTTCTCACCGAGAGCGAGACCGGGCAGACGCTTTGCCTGCGGCCGGAATTCACCATTCCGGTCTGCCTCGACCACATTGCCAGCCAGGCCGGCACGCCGCGCCGCTATTCCTATCTCGGCGAGGTGTTTCGCCAGCGCCGCGAGGGCGGCAACGAGTTCTTCCAGGCCGGCATCGAGGATCTCGGCGACCGCGACACGGCCGCCGCCGATGCGC
This sequence comes from Mesorhizobium sp. M0968, assembly GCF_040319065.1. NCBI lineage: Bacteria > Pseudomonadati > Pseudomonadota > Alphaproteobacteria > Hyphomicrobiales > Phyllobacteriaceae > Mesorhizobium > Mesorhizobium sp. M0968. Next base: position 10,654 of record NZ_JAMYNL010000019.1, on the reverse strand, counting down.
GTGCGCTGGCCGATGCGCATGCGCTGCTGTCGCTGGTGCTGCCCGGCCGGGAGCTGGCGGTGACGCTCGGCGACCAGACCATCTTCGAGGCGGTGCTGGCAGCACTTGGCCTGCCGCGCGGCTGGCGCATGCGGCTGGCCCGTGCCTTCGGCTCGGCGCCGATGCTGGAGGCAGCACTTGCCGACCTCGCCAATCCGCCGCGCAACAGCCAGCTTGCCGGCCCGGTCGCCGCCCTTGTCCTTGATGGCGATCTCGACGGTCTTTCGGCGCATGTCGCCGGCGGCATGGAACAGGCCGGCCTGTCGGCAACGGCCGGGCGTTCGCCGTCCGAGATTGCGCGGCGCCTGATCGAGAAAGCCGAACTGCGCAGCGTACGGCTGTCGAACGAGGCGTTTGCGGCGCTGAAGAGTTTCCTGGCGATCGACGTGCCGCTCGACAGCGCCGCCGGAGCGCTCGAACGTTTTGCAGCCGATGCCGGGCTTTCACTGGGGGCTGCGCTGGAGAATTTCGCAGCCCGCGCCGCGGCCATAGAAAGCCTCGGCCTGCCGATGTCTGAAATCAGCTACGACGCCGCCTTCGGCCGGCCGCTCGATTACTACACCGGCCTGGTCTTCGAGATCGCGGCCCAGGATGGCGACCGGCCGCTCGCCGGTGGCGGCCGCTACGACCGGCTGCTGACGCTGCTCGGCGCCAAAACGCCGATCCCCGGCGTCGGTTTTTCCGTCTGGCTCGACCGCATCGAGGCGCTGCGGGAGACGGCGCCATGATCACGCTGGCGATCCCGTCGAAAGGCCGGCTCAAGGAGCAGGCGCTGGAGGTGCTGGCCAAGGCCGGGCTTGCCGTCAGCCTGCCCGGCGACGAGCGCAAATATCGCGCCCGCATCGACGGCCTTGACGGCGTCGAGATAGCATTCCTGTCTGCCTCGGAGATATCAGGCGAAATCGGCCAGGGGTCGGTCGATCTCGGCATCACCGGCGAGGACCTTTTGCGCGAAAACCTCGCCGATTGCGAGACGCGCGCCGAAATCATCGCCCGCCTCGGTTTCGGCAATGCCGATGTCGTCGTCGCCGTGCCCGACATCTGGCTCGATGTCGACACCATGGCCGACCTCGACGACGTCGCCGCCGATTTCCGCCAGCGCCACGGCCGCCGGCTCAGGATCGCCACCAAATACTGGCGCCTGACCCAGCAGTTCTTTTCGCAAAAGCACGGCATCCAGGTCTACCGCATCGTCGAAAGCCTTGGCGCCACCGAAGGCGCGCCGGCGGCCGGATTGGCCGATATCGTCGTCGACATCACCACGTCAGGCGCGACGCTGCGCGCCAACCATCTCAAGGTGCTGGCCGACGGCGTCATCCTGCGCTCGCAGGCCTGTCTCGTCGCGTCGAGGAAGATGCGTTCGGCGACGGACGAGGCCGTGTTGCGCGATATTGCGGGCAGGATGGCATCGGTGAACGCAGGCTGACGACCAGCCGATCTCCCCCCTTGAGGGGGAGATGTCGCCGAAGGCGACAGAAGGGGGTGGGTACGTCTTGACGCGACTCTCCTAACGGCAGGCTGGTGCTCCACGCGAGACGACCCCCTCTGGCCTGCCGGCCATCTCCCCCTCAAGGAGGGAGATTGGCAGCTTGGCCGCAGTGCCAACCTGACGCGATTTTTCTTGACGTACAGCAATTTTGTTCTTGCTTTGTGCCGGCAGCTATGCTACTAATCTCGCTATGGTGCCAATTGGCCCCGAAGACCCGCCCGCCGAGGCGGGTTTTTTATTTTCGGCCCTTACAGGCGAGTTCCCACCCAGCCCCACCATGGACGGGATTTCCACCACCCCGCCGGGCTGATAGGCTCGGCTGGTCTGCGGAGGACACGGCGATGCCGATCAATCTCGACGAGTTGAAGAATGCCACCAGCCTGCGCTCCAAGCGCGATGGCGGCTCGTTCATTGCGCCGGTCGACGGCACGGCGCATGTGGCGGGCGAGCGCAGCGTGCCGCTGCTCAACCTGACCATCCCGGCGCTGTTTGCCGATACGGTCGGCAAATACGGCACGCTCGATGCCGCCGTCTTCGTCGAGCAGGACAAGCGCTTTACCTGGGAGGAACTGTCCGAGACTGTCGATGCGCTCGCCGCCGGTTTCCTGGCGCTCGGCCTCGAGAAAGGCGACCGCGTCGGCATCTGGTCGCCGAACCGCTGGGAATGGCTGGTGACGCAATTCGCCTCCGCCCGCATCGGCCTGGTCCTGGTCAACATCAACCCGGCCTACCGGCTGGTCGAGCTGGAATATGCCTTGAACAAGGTCGGCTGCAAGGCGCTGGTCACCGCCGCCACATTCAAGAGTTCCGACTATCTCGGCATGATCGAAACGCTGGCGCCGGAGATCGCCAAGGCCACCCCCGGCAAGCTCGACGCCAACAGACTGCCGGCGCTGAAGACCGTCATCCGCATGGACGAGGAGAATTCGCCGGGCATGTTCAATTTCGCCGACGTGCTGGCGATGGCCGGCCGCGACGAGCATGGCCGGCTCGACCGGATTTCAGCGGGGCTGAAACCGGACGACGCCATCAACATCCAGTTCACCAGCGGCACGACCGGCGCGCCCAAGGGCGCGACGCTGACCCACAACAACATCGTCAACAACGGCAATTTCGTCACGTCGGCGATCCGGCTCACCGTTGACGACCTGCTGTGCATCCCGGTGCCGCTCTACCATTGCTTCGGCATGTCGATGGGCACGATGGGCTGCGTCACCAAGGGCGCGACCATGGTTTTCCCCAGCGAGGGGTTTGATGCCGGCGCCACGCTGAAGGCGGTGGCGACGGAACGCTGCACCGCGCTCTACGGCGTGCCGACCATGTTCGTCGGCCTGCTCGACCATCCGGAGTTCGCCTCCTTCGATCTCACCAGCCTGCGCACCGGCATCATGGCCGGCTCGCCATGCCCGATCGAGGTGATGAAGAAGGTGGTGTCGCTGATGCATATGGCGGAGGTGACCATCGCCTACGGCATGACCGAGACCAGCCCGGTGTCGTTCCAGAGCAGCGTCGACGACCCCCTGGAAAAGCGCGTCTCGACCGTCGGCCGCGTCCATCCGCATGTCGAGGTCAAGGCCGTCGACGCCGAAGGTGCCACCGTCGCGGTCGGCGCGCCGGGCGAGCTCTGCACGCGCGGCTATTCCGTGATGAAGGGATATTGGGACGACGAGCAGAAGACCCGCGAGGCCATCGACGCCGACGGCTGGATGCACACCGGCGACCTCGCCACCATCGATGCCGAGGGCTATTGCAACATCGTCGGCCGGGTCAAGGACATGGTCATCCGCGGCGGCGAGAACGTCTATCCGCGCGAGGTCGAGGAGTTTCTCTATCGCCACCCCAAGGTCAAGGAGGTGCAGGTGTTCGGCATTCCCGACCCGAAATATGGCGAGGAGCTGTGCGCCTGGATCGTGCTGAAGCCCGGCCAGATCACCACGGAGCAGGAGATCAAGGCGTTCTGCGCCGGCCAGATCGCCCATTTCAAGATCCCGCGCTACATCCGCTTCCGCACCGAATTGCCGATGACGGTGACCGGCAAGCCGCAGAAATTCCTGATGCGTCAGGCGATGGTCGACGAGCTGGGATTGGTGACGCAGAAGACGGCGTGAAAAGGCTTCCGTTTGTGCCTACGCGTGACGGAGGCGTTGTTTGGGCAACATATTGAGGGGGGTGTTCCATGCGGATTGGGTTAGGCGTGCTTTTCCTGGCAACTCAGCTGGCAGCCACCGCGGCGCTGGCGCAGACGGCGGCCGAGCGTGAGGCCTGCCAAGCAGATTACCAAAAGTTGTGCAAGGGCGTGTTGCCGGGCGGTGGCCGCGTCGTCAAATGCCTGGCCGATCACATGAGCGAGCTGACGCCCGAATGCAAGAAGGTCGTCAAGGCCAACACGCCCGGCTAGCGCGCGAGCTTCCTGCGGGTGACATGATGTTTCGAGGTGTGCGGGGGCAGGAGGCAGCGCAATCGCGGCGGATTCTTGCGAAGAGGACCCCCACCCCTAACCCCTCCCCACAAGGGGGAGGGGGACTTTCGGTGGCGCCGACCTCGGCAAATTGCCTGCCTTTCGGCGCCAAAGGGAAAGCAAGGGCGCGCGGCAGCGTTCCCTCCCCTTGTGGGGAGGGTTAGGGTGGGGGTCCTCTTCGCAAGAATGCGTACGCGATTGCGCTGCCCTTGTGGGGAGGGGCTAGGGCTGGGGTACGCTGCGATGGCGTCATGACCTGTCATATGCGATTTCTCTGGATGGTCGCGGTGCGCAACAGTGGTTGCAAATCGCCCTTCCACGGGGATTTGCGGGAAGGCAAGAAGGTGACAATGAGTGGTTTCGCAAGATCGGCGGTTTCCTACGGCATGCCGTTAGCCGCTCTGGCGATGGCTGTCGCGGTCAGGGCCAGCGGGGTGTCGGTCGACGAAGGGTCGCTGGGCACCAGGATGTTTATCGGCGCGCTGTCGAGCGCGATCATGTTCATCACCATTTTCGTGGTGCTCGACCACGCCGAGGCGGTGGCCCGGCGGGTAGGCGAGCCGTACGGCACGTTGGTGCTGACCATCGCCGTGACGGCAATCGAAGTGTCGATCATCGTTTCCATCATGCTGCACGGCGCGAACAACCCGACGCTTGCCCGCGAATCCGTGTTCTCGACGGTGATGATCACCTCCACCGGCGTCGTCGGCATGTGCCTGACGTTTGGCGGCTGGCGCCATCGCAAGCAGGCGATCGTCCGCCAAGGGACCAGCGCCTATCTGGCGGTGCTGGTCGCGCTCAGCGTCATGACGCTCATTCTGCCGACCTACACGCGAACCACCGATCCCGGCACGTTCTCGGCGGCTCAGCTTGGCTTCGTCAGCGTGCTTTCGGTGCTGCTTTATGCCGGTTTTCTGTTCGCGCAGACTGTCCGCCACCGCGACGATTTCATCGATGGACAAGCGCATGGCGTTGCAGCGCGAGCCGACGCCCACGAAAGCGTCGCCGCCGGCGCTGTTCTCCTGCTGATCGGGCTGATCGGCATCGTCATGCTGGCCGAACAGGTCGCCGCCAGCGTCGAGGATGCGCTCGTCGCCTACCAGGTGCCGCAGGCCGACGCCATTGTCGGCGCAATGATCGCCGGGTTGGTTCTGATGCCGGAGGCCATCTCGGCGGTTCGCGCCGCACTCAGCAACGAGCTGCAACGCGGCCTGAACGTCGCCATGGGTTCGGCCTGTGCCACAATCGGCCTGACAATACCGGGCATAGCCGCCGCCAGCCTGCTGACCGGAAGAGGCCTGACCCTGGGCCTGCCGGCAACCGACATGGTGCTTTTGGTCCTGGCGCTTTTCATCTGCAATGTAAGCTTCAGCACGGAGAGAACGACGTTCCTGACCGGCTTGGTGCATCTGGTGGTGTTTTTTACCTGGGTGTTTTTGATATTTGTGCCGTGAGGGTTGGGGGGCGAGCAAGGGGGCAGGCAGATTCTGACGACTGTTTCTCGGCCGAGCAGCCACACGTTTTCCGCACCGAGTTCCGAAGTAGGCAAGCCGCACAAGTTCGGCAAAGACGGCGTGAGGGGTGGGCGCCAATTTTTCTCCTTTGCGCCATGGGCGGACGCTTAGCACCAAGGCCTTGAACGTCTCGATGGGGGCCGCGAGCGGATTGGCAGCTTCTGGCTTCGCAACGAAGATTGCAGACATTCAACCCGCTGGATGGAGGTCGTGAACTGACCCAAGGCGACATTCCTCAGACTGTCCGTTTCCACCGAAGCGGGGCGATGCGGCCGATCAAGCGCCCTTTCGGGTTCGAAAGCTGTTAGGGTAGGATGATAAACGATGTGCCGCAGGAGCGGGGATGCCCGTCGATCGCGTTCAGCGGAAAGTAGCTGCCATCCTCGCTGCCGACGTGGTGGGGTTCAGCCGACTTGTCGGCAAAGATGAAGAGACGACCCTTGCTACCCTGAAGGTCCATCGACAAGCGATCGACAAGCTAATTGCCGGCTACGATGGACGCATCTTCGGAAGCGCAGGCGACAGCGTCATCGCAGAATTCGCCAGCGCGATAGGTGCGGTTCGGTGCGCTATCGACATCCAGTTGGCGATCGATCGGCTCAACGCCGACTTGCCTGGGCCAGGGCGCATGCGATTCCGGATTGGAGTCAACCTCGGCGACGTGGTGGTTGATGGCGACAATCTCATGGGTGACGGTGTGAATGTCGCCGCCCGCCTTGAGGGGCTGGCGCTTCCGGGCGGCATCTGCGTCTCTGACGCTATCCAGATGCAAGTTCGCGACCGTCTTGCAGCAGATTTCGTTGACCTGGGTGAGCAGCGCCTAAAGAACATTGCGCGGCCGGTTCGGGCTTTTCGCGTGCCCGTCACGTCTGAGGAACCAACTAGCTCGCCGTTTCGCGGCCTCGACAGTTTCGATTTCGAGCACGCCGATCTCTTCTTCGGGCGGAGCCGTGCGATCGCTATCTGCACTGAGCGACTGGAGCAGCTCACGGTCGCGGGCAAGTGCTTCCTGCTCATCTACGGGATGAGCGGCTCCGGCAAGTCCTCGCTCGTGCGCGCCGGGCTGATTCCGGCCGTCACGCAACGTGGCGCGGTGCCGGGCATCTTGCTCTGGCGGCGTTGCGTCATGCGTCCGTCCGAGGGACCTGACGCGATCACGTCTCTGTCAGCGGCGTTGCTCCGCGCCGAAGCCTTGCCCGAACTTGCCGAAAACGGGACGGCGACCGAGTTGGCGGCGACGTTTCGGAACAATCCCGATCGGGCGCTGGCTTTTGTCCGCTCGGCGCTCGCCTCGACCCCCTCCAGTGGCGGCCCGGGTAAGGCGCGTCTGGTCCTAGCCGTCGATCAGATGGAGGAACTCTTCACAACCGAAACGGAACCAGCCTCGCGCGCTTTGTTCGTGCGATTGCTTTCAGCGTTCGCCACTAGCGGACTTGTATGGGTGATCGCGACGATTCGCGGCGACTTCTTCCATCGGTGCGGCGAGGTCCCGGGTTTCTCGGCATTGAAGGATGGCCTGAGCAGCTACGAACTCTTGCCTCCGACCGGGGCCGAGATTTCGAAGATCATCCGTGAACCCGCAAGCGCGGCGGGCCTGCGCTTTGAGGAAACGAAAGACCGCGGCCGACTGGAGGACGTGCTTCAGGAGGCGACAGCGGCCGACCCCGGTTCCCTACCACTGCTCGAGTTCGTGCTCGAAGCACTTTACCAAGCCGGCCGAGCAGAACGCCTGCTTACCTTCGCAGCCTATCGTGCGCTTGGAGGCCTCGAGGGCGCGATCGCGCGCCGGGCCGACGAAGTGGTCGAGGCGTTGTCGCCCACGGTTCAGGATGCGCTGCCAACCGTCCTTCGCGCGCTGACGACGGTTCGTCTCGGCGACAATTCAGTCGCCGCGGCCCCGGCGGTCCGCGACAACATGGCGCGAACGCCCGCACAAGCTGCACTTCTCGACGCGTTGATCGCGGCTCGGCTTCTCGTTTCCGACGAGAACCTTGAAGGGCAGGCAGTCGTCCGCGTCGCCCACGAGGCGCTTTTGAGCCGTTGGCCCCGCGCGCGCGACATCGTCAACGCTGATCGAAGTTTTCTGGAGACGCGTGCCCGGCTGCGAACCGATGCCGGCCGCTGGCATGCCGACAACAGGAATCCCGACCTGCTTCTGCCCGCCGGCATACGACTTGCCGAGGGCGAGGAATTGCTAGTGTCGCGGCGAGAGGACGTCGACGATCAAGTAGCTCAGTATGTAGAAGCATCATTGTTGGCTCAGATGGCGGTCGCGGAAAGGGAGCGACAGGCCGATCGTGCGCGCATAGAGGCCGAAGAGGCGACCAAACGGGAGCGCCTTGAGCGCGAAGCGGAACGCCGCAGCCTGGTGGCGGAAGCGGCGACACGGCTTGCGCGCCGCACGCGTTACGCCGCTATTGTCGCCTTTGCATTGGCGGTCGTGGCAGGCGCCGGCGCGATCGCCGGATTCTGGGGACAACACGAGGCCAGCCTTCAGGCAGAGCGCGCCGACGAGAATGCCCAGGAGGCAATAGCGGCGAGAGACCTCGCGCTGCGCAACCAGTCACGGTCGCTCTCGTCGATCTCGCTGCAACTGTCGTCCGCCGGGGACAGCGAGCTTGCCATCCTTCTGGCGCTGGAGGCCCTTCCCAAGAAGGGAGAAACGACCGAACGGCCCTATGTGACCGAGGCCGAAGCCGCCCTGTTCAGAGCTCTGTCCGGGTATCAGGAACTCGCCGTCCTTCGCCATGAAGATGCCGTCACCCACGGCGCTTTCAGTCCGGAAGGAGACCGCGTCGTTACATCTTCCTTCGATCAGACCGCGCGAGTTTGGAACACCGCCGACGGAAAGGCGCTTGCCATCCTCAAGGGCCATAAAGGCGTGCTAAAGTTGGCAGTGTTCAGCCCGGACGGAAGACAAGTCCTCACTGGCTCGGTCGACGGCACTGCAAGGGTCTGGGATGCGGCGACCGGCAAGCAGCTCTACGTCCTCAATCAGACCGGTGACGTCCACGCCGCGATTTTCAGCCGCGACGGAACGCGGATCTTTACTGCTTCGGAGTTTGCCGCGCCGACGATCTGGAACGCTCGGGACGGCACCGAGATTGCCAGATTGCCGGGAGCCAGTTGGCAATCTACCGTTCTTGCGGTGAGTCCCGACGGTCAAATGCTTGCTTCCGTCCAGTTCCACGGAGACGTTCAAATTTGGAATGCGAACGACGGCACTCCGATCGGCACGATTCCGGTTCGCGGAGACAATGTTACTGGCATCGAGTTTAGTCCGAACGGGACCCAACTCCTGACCGTCGCCTGGACTGGCACGTCTCGTCTTTGGAGTCTGGCGGATCTGTCGGGACTTGCCGCTCTCCCCGGATCACCGAGTGCTGGCCATCAAGGGACCTTCAGTCACGATGGCCGCCTTGTGGCAGTCGTTGCCATCGACGGATCCGCCCGTCTTTGGAATACAAGGACAGGTGAGTTGATCCGCATATTCGGCCAAGAAACCAGGGCAAGCGCGCTCAATGCCGGAATCTCCTATCAATATCTCGACGTCAACGGCGCGTTCAGCCCTGACGGCGAACTTTTCGCCACCGCGTCGGTGAACGGCGTTTCCCGTATCTGGGACGTCAAGAGCGGCTCGCAGGTCTCGATCCTCCACGGGCATAGTGCGCTGATCGAGGAGGTCGCCTTCAGCCCCGATGGCCGTCGCCTTCTCACGGTGTCGCACGACGGAACCGCGCGCATCTGGGACGTCGACGGTGTGCTAACGACCACGTTGCGTCACGAAACCGCGCGCAGGTTCGCAGTATTCAGTGCTGACGGGGCGCGCGTCGTGACGGGAAGCGGTGTCGTGGGGCATGTCTGGGATGTTGCAAGTGGCAATTTGGTTGCGACGCTCGCGCCCGGCACGGAAGGCTTGCTTAAGCTTGCGGTATTCAGCCCTGATGGGCATCGTCTTGCCACGACGTCCAACGACGGCGTGGTTCGGCTGTGGGAGGCCAAAGGCGGTCGCGAAGCGGCAGCGCTGGAAGGTCATGATCCCAAGGTCGTCCAGGTCCAATTCAGTTCCGATGGCTCGTTCCTGGCATCCGCTTCGGTCGATGGAACTGTGCGGCTCTGGGACGCCTCGACCGGCGCTGCCAAGACAGTATTTCAAACCACAGCGGATTTGCAGGATGCCTTGTTCAGCCCGGATGGCAAGCTGGTCCTTGCGACGTTGAACGACAATACAGCGCGGCTTTGGAAGATGGACGGCACTGAGATCACAGGTGTTCCAGGACACGAGAACCGCATCAGCGCAGCGGCTTTCAGTCCCGACAGCCGATTGGTCGCCATTGGTTCTTCTGACGGAACGACGCAAATCTGGTCAGTCGCGGAAGGGGAAGCTGCCGCCACGTTGAAGGGACACGGCGGGCCGGTGACAAATGTTGCCTTCAGCAACGATGGCAGGTCGCTGGCAACTGCCTCACGAGATGGAACCGTTCGCATCTTGAGCGTCAAGGACGGGAAGGAAAGGTCTGTCCTCACGGGGGGCAGTGCCAGCATCGACAACGTCGCATTGAGTCCCAACGGACAATATGCGGTGACGTCGTCCTACCGTGAGCGGTCTGTCAGGCTGTGGTCTGCCGACACGGGTCAGCAACTCGCGCTCCTTGTTGGCCAGCATGACACCAGCACGATCGTCCCGGCGGTCACGCGGGCCGCATTCAATTCGGATGGCACACAGGTCGCAGCTGTCTCAGGCGGAGATAGCGTGCAGTTGATCCGCGTCTTCACGTCGCCAGAGGACCTCATCGCCTATGCTCAAGACGTCGTGCACCGAAAACTCACTTCTTGCGAGCGTAGGCGCTTCTTCCTGCCCGTGGCAGATGATGCCGAGGACTGCCCTAGCTAAGCTGGCGTTGCAGCAGTCGTGTCAGCAGCGAGATGAAACGAATCCAGAGGGTCCGAAGCTGGCGCAACCTCGCCCGTCGTGTTGACACCAGGGAAGTCCGCTTCTGAAGGAAGGCAGGGGCCGGCTGAATGACCGACATTGGGCGCGAAGCGGTCATCCACGATCCTCAGGTTCTGACCGAAAGTGTTGAAGAAGTCGGCGATGAAGCCGTGGATCCACTCGCACCGAAGCGTCTTGATTAAGGTCGACGCGACCTCCTC